>JBBRUO010000127.1:0-12292 GCA_038247725.1 Gemmatales bacterium | reverse complement strand
TCGTCTCCGTTCGGGAGATTTCTTGCCGCGAGTTCTCAGAGTGGTCGATGCGGCTGATGCGATTCGACGAGTTGGGCGCGGGAGTACTCAGCCCGATCTGCCTGAAGTACGGCATCAACCTGCCGTTCAACCCGAACGAGGTGCGAGAGGAGACGCTGCACGGCTGGCTCCGCGAACTGTACAACCGTTTCGCAGATTCGTCCGACGCCACCGCCGCGCGGACCTCCCAGCCGCCGTCCGGGCGGGTTTCCCCTATCCTCACTTCATGACACGCGACGAACTGGCCACCCAATACCTGGACCAACTGCCGTACCCGCCGTACCCGGTGCAGGAGGAGGCGCTGCTCGCCTGGTTCACCGCCGACCAGGGGGTGATGGTGTGCGCGCCGACGGGTACCGGCAAGACGCTCATCGCCCAGGCGGCGCTATACGAGGCGCTGCACACCAACACCGTCGCGTACTACACGACGCCGCTCATCGCCCTGACCGAACAGAAGTTCCAGGAGATGCAGGCGGCCGCCGAGCGGTGGGGGTTCTCCCGCGACGACGTCGGCCTCATCACCGGCAACCGCAAGGTGAACCCGAACGCCCGCGTGCTGGTGGTGGTCGCGGAAATCCTGCTCAACCGGCTGCTGCACCAGGACGGGTTCGACTTCGCGAACGTGTCCGGCGTGGTCATGGACGAGTTCCACAGCTTCGCCGACCCGGAGCGCGGCATCGTCTGGGAACTGTCGTTGAATATGTTGCCGAAGAACGTCCGGCTGCTGCTGCTGTCCGCCACTGTCGGCAACTCGGTCGAGTTCCTCAACTGGCTGGACCGCCAGCACGGGCGAAAGCTGGAACTGGTCGAAGGCAAGGAGCGGAAGATCCCGCTGACGTACAAGTGGGTGCCGGACGAATACCTGAACGACTTGCTCGTTCAGATCGCGAAGGGCGACGACGCCACCCGCAAGACGCCGGCGCTGGTGTTCGCCTTCAACCGCGACGAGTGCTGGAGCATCGCCGAGCAACTGAAGGGGTTGGACCTGCTGAGCGCCGCGCAGAAGACGGCCCTGAACGCCGAGGCGGACAAGTTGGAATGGCCCACCGGCGTCGGGCCGAAGCTGAAGCAGATGCTGCGGCGAGGCGTCGGCGTCCACCACGCCGGGCTGCTGCCGAAGTACCGGCGGGTCGTGGAGGAACTGTTCGAGAAGAAGTTGCTCAGCGTCGCGCTCTGTACGGAGACGCTGGCCGCCGGCATCAACCTGCCCGCGCGGTCGGTGGTCATCACGAGCCTGGTGAAGGGGCCGTTCGGCAAGGAGAAGCTGATCGACCCGAGCACCGCACACCAGATCTTCGGCCGCGCCGGTCGCCCGCAGTTCGACACCGAGGGGTACGTGTTCGCCGTGCCGCACGAGGACGACATCCGCATCGTGAAGTGGAAGGAGAAGTACGACCAAATCCCGGAGACCTCGAAAGACCCGGTGATGCTGAAGAAGAAGAAGGAGATGCTGAAGAAGAAGCCGAGCCGCCACCAGCAGCGGAAGTACTGGAGTGAGGCCGACTTCGAGAAGCTGAAAGCCGCGCCGCCGGCGAAGCTCTACAGCAAGGGGCCGCTGCCGTGGCGGCTGCTGGCGTACCTGCTGAAGATCTCGCCGGACGTGGAGAAGATTCGCACGGTGGTGCGGAAGCGGTTGCTCGACCAGCCGCGGATCGAAGCCGGGATGAAGCAATTGAACCGGATGCTGCTGATCCTGCACGCGCGGGGGTTCGTGAAACTGGAGCCGGAACCGCCTACGGATTTGCTCCCCTCGCCCCCGGCGGGAGAGGGGTCGGGGGTGAGGGGGAATGGCGACGCCGGTAACGGAGGATTGATCCCCACACCCTCCCCCCCGATACCCCTTTCACCGGAGGGAGGAGTCCCACCACGCCCGCCGGAGTACACGCCGACCCACGCGCACCCGACCGAGACCCTCGACAAGCTGCTGGTGTTCCGCGCGGTGCATCCGCTGTACGGGGCGTTCCTCGTCGAACATCTCGGCTTGGCGAACCGCGAGGAGCGGGTGCAAATCCTGGAGAGCGTGTTGGAGTTGCCCCGCCCGTTGTTGCGGTTCGTCCGCGTGCCGTTCGAGATGACGCCAGGGCCGCTGCAAACCGAACGGCTGGACGCCGAGTTGCTGAAGCGCGGGCTGATTCAGGCGACGCCACCGAAGACGGACGACGACGAGGACGACGGCTTCATCCCGTGGGACGAGCGGCCGCCGGTACTGGCCGAGAAGGTGCGATTGCTGTTCGACGCCACCCACCCGGATGTGACCGACGTGACCACCACGGCGGTGTGGGCGGCCGGCGAGGTGCTGAACTTCGGCGGCAACTTCAACGGCTTCATCAGTCACAAGGACTTGGCCAAGCAAGAGGGGCTGATCTTCCGCCACTTGCTGCGGATGATCCTGCTGACCGAGGAGTTCGCGCAACTGACGCCGCCCGACATCGACCCGGCGGCGTGGCAAACCGAATTGCGGGACATCGCCGACAAGTTGACTGAGGCGTGCCGGCAGGTGGACCCCACCAGCACCGAGGAGACCATCAAGAAGGCCCACGAGAAAATCGACGTGGTGGCGCTGGACGCCTCGCTGGCCCCCCTCTCCCCTGACGGGAGAGGGGTTGGGGGTGAGGGGGAGAAGCCCTCGACCGAGCCGCCCGCCGCGCCGGAAGACGACTTCGCGGCCGGGTTGGAGTGACGGCTCAGATGGTCGTGGTGGTGGACGGCGGGCTACCGAAGCGGTTGGACAGGATGAAGAACGTCGGTGCCCACAGGCCGACGAAGATGCCGAACCGCTCGGCGTGCCCCGGCTCCGAGTTCTTGTAGAAGAACCACACCGCGATCGAGGCGAGGATCGAAACGAACCCTGCCACGAAGCAGATGGTACTCAGGAGTTTGAAGAACGATTGAGACATCGGAGTAAGTCCTCTTAAGGTTGTGCTGAACCCGAATAGGGGGAATCGGGCCACCCGAAGTGGTGGCAACCCATTGTAGCCGACAGTCTCCCCCCCGCGCGCAACCGTTTTGAGACGCTGATGTCCACCCCCGCTGACACCTCTCAGTCACTACCCCGCGTCCTCGGCCCGTGGGTGGCGGGGGCCATCCTCGTCGGGTGCGTCATCGGCACCGGCGTCTTCAAGAAAGCGTCGGCGGTGGCGGTGGTGGTGCCGGAGTCCGGGTTGGCCATCGCCGTGTGGGTGGTGGTCGGGTTGCTGACCCTGTGCGGGGCGCTGGCCTTGGCGGAAGTGGCCGTCCTGTTCCCCCGCTCCGGCGGCAACCTGATCTTCCTGCGCGAAGCCTACGGCAAGCTGTTCGGCTTCCTGTGGGGGTGGGTCGAGTTCTGGTTTCTCCGGTGCGGGTCGGTCGCGGCGCTGTCCGTGGTGTTCGCCGACGCCCTGCATTCCGTCGTCAAATACGCGGCCGGGGTGAGCGATCCCGTGGTGGATGTGATCCCGTTTTGGCCCCGCCAAGGGCTGTCGGCGGGGATTGTCGTGCTATTAGGGGCACTCGCCGCGCGAGGGACGAAGCTGGGGGCCGGCGTTCAACTCGTCATCACGTCGGTGAAGGTGTCGGCGCTGGTGCTGATCATGCTGCTGCCGGTCATCGTGTGGGTGCTGAAGCCGGACGCGCCGACGACGCCGGACCCGGCACGGTTCGACCCGGTGTGGCCGACCGACTGGTCCGCGTTCAGTCTCGCGGCGTTCGCCACCGCCATGATCGCCGTCCTGTGGGCGTACAACGGGTGGACCAACGTGGCCCCGCTCGCCGGGGAAATCCGCGACCCGCAGACGAACATCCCCCGCGCGTTCGTCGGCGGCATTCTGGTGCTCATCGCCGTCTACACCGGGGTGAACGTGTCGTACTTCCTCGCCCTGTCGGCGGCGGACATGACCCAACTCGGCGACACGCCGGTCTCGACGGCGGTGTGCGCCCGACTGCTCGGCCCGGTCGGGCTGGCGCTCGCGTCGGCGGCGCTCATGCTCAGCGTGTTGGGCACCGTCGGCGGGAATCTCCTGGTCGGCCCGCGGAGCGTCTTCGCCCTCAGCCGCGAGGGGTTGGCCCCGGCGGCACTGGGGCGGGTTCACCGGCGGTACGAGACGCCGCTCGCCGCGACGGTACTGATGACCGGCGTGACGGTCGGGTTCGTGTTCGCGGTGGCGGCGTACACCCGCTTCACCGGGGCCGGATTGAAGTCCTCCTTCGACGTGCTAACCGATTTCGTCGTTTTCGGCTCGACGCTGCTGGAGACGCTCGCGGTCGGCACCATCTACGTCTTCCGCGTGCGACGCAAGGACGGCCGCCGGTTCCGCTGCCCCGGCTACCCGGTGGTGCCCGCGATCTACATCGTCACCATGCTGGCGGTGCTGACGAACATGATCCTGACGCCGAGCCAGCAGACGGAGGCGGTGGCAGGACTGGCGTTCATCGCGAGTGGTGCCGTGGTGTACTGGCTCGCGGTGAGGGGGTAGTGGCGGCGGTCACTTCTGCTTCGGCTTCTTCTTGGCGGGCGACGGCTCGGTGCCGCCCGCGTCGGTGACGCGGGCGGCGGGCGAGATCGGGCGGGTCGGCGGCGGGGTCGGCGGCGGCCCGACGATCCACCCCAGCGGGCGGAGGTACGCGGCCAACTCTTCGGCTTCCGCCCGCGCCTCGGCCGAGTCCACCTTGGCCAGGGCGATGACGTGGTACCAATACTTCTCGCGGTCGCGGGGGGCCACGGTGTCCGGGTCCGCGCCTAACGCCCGCCCCCATTCCTTGTCGAATTTCACCGTCTTCAACAGGCCGGCCAGCCCCCGCCACGTGGTCCCGGTGGCGAGGGTGGTGCCGTCGATGGCCGTGACCCGCCGGCCGATGGCGATGTGGAACACCCCCCGCAGGCGGCCTTCGCCCAACCCGTTCGCCAAGACGATTTCGAGAAACTGCTGCGTCCCATCCATTCCGAGGCTCCGCGAGCGGTCCGTTTCCTGAGAATGGTACGCAACCATCTGCCGGGGGGCTTCAAGTACCGGCATCGGGTCAGTCTCCCCAAGTTACCACTGCGCGGGGTCCGCCAGGAACCCCGAAATTATCAGGTCTCTTCGGCTTTCCCCTCCCGCCGAGTTGAGCGGCAGTCGGAAATGGGGCAAGGTGGGTGAGATTCGGACGTGAAGGGGGACGCTTAGGCATTCGGCGGGGGGAAAACTCTCCGGGAGGTGGGGCGGATTCGTCTCACCGAAACCCACACCCTCCGCGAGACGACTGCGCAGGTTGAGACGACTCAGGCCCGGCAAGGACTTGCGGCTGATAACAATAGGTGAGACGAATCGCGGGAACGACGGATATCCCCGGACTCGTGCCCCAACCGGGGACACGTCCACCCGCCGAACGCCTTAACCCAGCCGCGACCTCAGCGACTGAGCGATGGCACGGGGGTCGTCGGCGGTGGCGATGGCGGACGATACCGCCACCCGCGTTGCGCCGGCGGCCGTGAGCGCGCCGATATTCGCCAGGGAGACGCCGCCCAGCGCGAACGCGGGCAGGGACGTTTCGGCCACCGCCTCGCGCACGAAGTCGAGGCCGGGGAAGTGGGCGAAGGGTTTGGTGTTCGACGGGAACACCGGGCCGACGCCGATGTAATCGGCCCCGTCCCGCACCGCCCGCCGCACCTGCGCGGGGTCGTGCGTGCTGACGCCGATGACGGCCTCCGGGCCGACGATCCGCCGCGCGGCGGTCACGCTCAGATCCTCTTGCCCCAGGTGAACCCCGTCCGCGTCGCACAGCCGGGCGATGTCCGGCCGGTCGTTGACGACGAACAGCACCCCGGCGTCGCGGGTCCACTTGCGCATTTTCAGCGCCCGCGTCAGGAGTTCGCTGTCGGTCAGCGTTTTTTCGCGGAGTTGCACGACTTCCACCCCGCCCGCCGCGGCCTCGGCAACGGTCCAGTCCAGCGCCGCCGCGCATTGCGACCCGGTCAGCAACAGGTACAGCCGCGCGGCCGCCAGTTTCGCCGGAATGCCCACCCGCCGGACGACGGCCACTTCCACGGTGTAGGTTTCGTAACGGATTGCCTCCACCTCGCGGGCGAAATCGGCGTCCAGCACCTTCCCGAACTCTTCCAGGCTCCGCAGCGATTCCTGCAACCGTTTCACGTTCGCCACCGCCACCGTCGCGGGCGAATGGCGGACGTACTCGCCGCCGGCGGTCAGGGTCGTGCCGACATCGCCCGGCGTGTCGCGGGCGGCCAACAAGGTCGCTTGTGGCAAGCGTTCGGAAGCCGTCGCCAGCCGGTGCCGGAGTTCCTTCAGCACCCGCGACAACCCGGCGTCGTTCAGGGCGAACCGGGCGTAATCGTCCAGCACCCGCAGGCTCTCCCGCGCCCGGTTCAGGTTGGCGTCCACGGCCCGCGCGGCCGCGACGGTTTCAGTCGGCTCCTCGATGACGAATGAAAACCCCGTCATGTCCGTGGCGGCGGTGGCGATTTCCCCGCTTCGGAGTTGTTCGGCGACTCGCTCCACGTCGAGGCCGGCGCGGGCCGCTAACTCCGCGTCGGCGAGCAGGAGGGCAAAAAAAACGACATCCGACAGGGTGTTGGGGTCGGCACGGAGGCGAAGGGACTGGTCGCGGGCGGCGGCGAACAGCCGGTCACTCGCCGGCGCGGGCAGCGATTCGGCGAGGTGAATCCGGAGTTCGGAGCGGACCGCGTCCAGACTCGCGCCCAGCCGGGCGAGCAGGTCCGCCGGGCGGCCTTCGTCGTCATCAAGGAGCGCGAGCAGCCAGTGGCCGACGCGGACGTTGCCGCCCATCTCGGTCTGATCGGCCCACACCCGCGCCGACTCCATCGCCCGTTCCACTGCCGGACTCAATTCGCTCATCGCCCCCTCCGCTACAACCGTCACGACTTCCCGGACTCATCTTATCCGGCTGTCCGGGGAAGCGGTCGGAGTTCCCGATCCGGCACAGACGGACTCACCCGCCCTCGCGGCGCGGCAAGTGCGGCCGGCGGGCGCGAACGCGATCCAGAAATTCGGCAGCGTCGGACGATGGATGTGCGGTCGGAATCGTCGCGCAGTTACTCCGAACCCGTGGGCAGGACGCCCGCGCTACGGCCGAGGGACCGGTCATGAGCAGCCTGCCGTGCGAGATCGCCCGCACCCCGCTTTGGATCGCCGTTGCCCTTTTGGTGGCGGTCGGGACCGTCGCTGTTGCCGACTCGTCGCTGCCGACGATCCCGGTGCCGGTGCCCACGGAGACCGCCGCGCAGCCGGAGCCGGAGGCAGGGAAACAGCCCGAGAAACCGGCCCCGCCGACGTGGACGGTGTGGCAGCCGCCGGGCCGACCGGTGACGCTGACGGAGTGCTTGCGAATCGCGGGGATGCGGCGGCCGTCGGTGATCGCCGCCCAATACAGCCTCGCGGCCAGCGAACGCGGCTACCTGGCCCTGATGAACATCCACCGGGCGCTCGACCTGCTCAGCCCCGACATCCCGTTCCGCCGACGGCAGGCCGAGCGGGGCATCGCGGCGGCGGCGGCCGAGGTGCAGAAGGCGATGCAGGAGGGCGTGTACGACACCACCCGGACTTACTTCGAGTACGTTCGGGCCACCCAGCAGGAGCGCACCGCCGCCGACATCGTCGAGCAGTTGGAGCTGTTCTACCGGGTCGCCGAGAACATGCTCAACGAGGGTGTCAAGGTGCCGGGCATGAAGTTGGACCGGTTCACCCTCGCCGCGCTGGAAGCCGTGATCGTCAAGGTGCGACAATTGCGGGAGAAGGCGAGCACCGGGCGGAAACTGGCCGTCGCCGCCCTCGCCCAGGCGATCGGATCGGATCCTGGGGAACAACTCTACCCGGTGGCCACCAAGCTGCCGGTGATGGGCGGCACGGTGACACAGGAACAGGTGGTCGGGTACGCTCTCGCCGCCCGCCCGGAACTGATCCAGGTCGCCGTTCTGGTGGACGTGACGCGGCTGGAGGTGTGCGCCCAAAACGCGATCGCCCGCCGGAACTCGGTGCCGACGTTCGCCACCGGCACCGACCTGCACTCGCGCGTCGTCCCGGCGGCCGTCCGCAACGGCGAGTATCGCCCCGGATCGGTGTCGCCGGAGATGCCGGCCACACTCGTCGGTAAGCGGGAGGACCGTGTCGCCCGCGCCGTCTTGTACAGCCAGCGGCAAGACGAGGTGTACCGCGAAGCGGTGAACTTGGTCCGTCTTGATGCGATCAACGCCTACCTGAACTGGAAGTCCACCGCCGAGCGGATGGAACAGGCGGAACAGTGGTTCGAGCGGGGAAAGCGGCTGGCCGAGGACTCCCGCAAGGCGGCCGCCACCAAACAAGACCCGGAGTTGTTGGTGCGGAACGAGGCCCTCGCCGGGGAAGCACAAGCGGCCTACGTCGAGGCGGTGTACGAACACCTGAAGGCGCTGATGGCGCTGGAACGGGTCACGGCCGGGCAGGTGACAGCCGGCTTCGAGGGTCGGTAACTCAACTCCAACTCACACACCGGCACCGCCGGGGGGGCGAATATGCGGGGAATTCTTGGCACCGTGGCGGCGCTCGTGACCGCCACCGGCGCGACCGCCCAACAGCCGGCGGGCGAACTGAAGATGGGCATGTTGCAAGGCATGTTCCGCGACGTGAAGCCGGTCATGGTGCAAGCGCTGTCCAAACCGTTCCGCGAATTGATGCTCAAGCAGACGGGCTACACCGGCGAAGTCGAGATCTGCGCCGATGCCTTCGGCCTGACCGAGAAACTCAAGGACAAGTCCCTCCACATCGGCGTCTTCCACGGGTTCGAGTTCGCCTGGGCACGGACCAAGTGTCCCGACTTGGTGCCGCTCATCGTCACCCGCCCCCTTGGCGGCAAGGTGCAGGCCGTCGTCGTCGTGGCGAAGGATTCCCCGTACACGACGCTGACTGAGTTGAAGGACGAGCCGGTCACGCTGCCGCGCGGGTCCAAGGCGCATTCCATCGCGTACCTGGAGAAACTCCGCGCCGGCTTCGAAACGGGCACGGCCAAACCCGTGACCAAACTGGCGATGACCGCCGAGGACGTCCTCACCGGCGTCGTCACCGGCGAAGTGTCCGCCGCCCTCGTGGACGTGTGTGCCCTGGAAGGGTATCAGAACCTCCAGCCGGGGGCCTTCAAGCAACTGCGAGTCCTGCACCGTTCGGAAGAGTTCCCGGCGGCGGTGGTGGCGTACCGGAAGGGGACGATCACCGAGGCCGAGGCCGCCCGCATCCGGACCGGGCTGTCCACGGCCCAAAAGACGGCCTCCGGCAAACTGCTGATGACCCTGTGGAATCTGAACGGGTTCGAGGAACCGCCGGCCGAGTACCAGGGACAGCTCGACGCCATCCTGAAGGCGTACCCGTGCCCGGCGACCGGAGATCCGACCGCCGTCCGCGCCGGCGAGAACCGCGCCCGCCCGGAGAAATGAAGCCGGCCGGCGGCCGACCGCTATAATCCGTTCGACCGCCCGCCCCCGGCTTTCCGGGGGCGTTAGCGTTTGCCGGCAACCAACATTCCGCCGGGTCTCCGAGGCGGATAGCGTATATAAACAGGCGTTCAGATTCTTCGAGGTCGCGCCCGATGGCCGAGACGCTCCAAACCGTTTCCATCGCCGCCGAAGCCCGGCGGCGATTCCTCATCTACCAGGTGTCGGCGGCCGCGCGGGCGCTGCCCGACGTGCGGGACGGGCTGAAGCCGGTCCAGCGGCGCATCCTGTACGCCATGTACCACGACCTGAACCTGACGTTCGACCGCAAGGCGGCCAAGTGCGCCAAGATCGTCGGCGACGTGATGGGCAACTACCACCCGCACGGCGACATGGCCATCTACGACGCGATGGTGCGGATGAGCCAGAGTTGGGTGATGCGGGTGCCACTCGTCCACGGCGAGGGGAACTTCGGCAGCGTCGACGGCGACCCGCCGGCGGCGTACCGGTACACCGAGGCCAAGCTGTCTCGGGCGGCCGAAAGCCTGCTCGGCGAGCTGGGTCAGGAGACGGTCGAGACCCGCGATAATTACTCCGGGAACAAGCAGGAACCGGTCGTCCTGCCGTCCCAGTACCCGAACCTGCTGGTGAACGGCACCGCCGGCATCGCCGTCGGGCTGGCGACGCAACTGCCGCCGCACAACCTCGGCGAGGTGTTGAAGGCGTCCGTCTACCTGATCGACACGCCGGATGCCACCGTCGCGCAGCTGATGGATAAAGTGAAGGGGCCGGACTTCCCGCTCGGCGGGAAGATTCTCGCCGACCGCGCGGCCTTGCGGCGGATTTACGAGGAGGGCCGCGGCACGATCAAGGTGCAGGGCGAGTGGAAGGTCGAAGACGCGACGAAAGGGAAGCAACAACTCGTCATCACGTCCATCCCCTACGGCGTGGACAAGGGGAAGTTGGAGAACGACATCGGCGCGATCATCGACGCCCGGAAGGTGCCGCAACTGCTCGGCCAGAGCAACGAGACGAACGACAAGGACGGCCTGCGGATCGCCCTGGACGTGAAGCCCGGCACCGACCCCGGCATGGTCATGGCGTACCTGTTCAAGCACACCGATCTGCAAACCTCGGTGTCGTTCAACGTCACCGCGCTGGTCCCCGCCGACGACGGCAAGACGATGGTCCCCCGCGACGCGCTCAGCCTGAAAGACCTGCTCCAATACTTCCTCGACTTCCGCCTCGTCACCGTGCGGCGGCGGTTCGAGTATCAACTCCGGGTGTTGCGGCGGCGGATTCACATTCTCGAAGGGTTCGCGAAGATCTTCGACGGCCTGGATCAGGCCATCAAGATCATCCGCGGGAGCAGCGGCAAGCCTGACGCGGCCGAGAAACTGCAGGCCGAGTTCGAGTTGGACGACGAGCAGGTGACGGCCATCCTCGATTCGCAACTGTACAAGATCGCGCAGCTGGAGATCCGTAAGATCGTTGACGAGTTGAAGGAGAAGGCGAAGGAGGCGGACCGCATCGAGACGCTGTTGAAGTCCGAGAAGAAGTTGTGGGGCGTCATCAAGGGCGAACTGGAAGCGCTCGGCGAGGCCGACTTCGTCGTCCGCCGCAAGACCCGCATGGCGTCCGACGAGGACGTGCTGGAGTTCAACGAGGACGCGTACATCGTCCGCGAGAACACGAACGTGGTACTCACCCGCGACGGGTGGGTGAAGCGGGTCGGCCGGCTGGCGTCGGTGGAGAGTACCCGCGTCCGCGACGGCGACGAGGTGACGGCCGTGGTTCCGGCGAGCACGCTCGCGAACGTGATCTTCTTCGCCGACGACGGGGCCGCCTACACCATGCGGGTGAACGAAGTGCCGGCCACGTCCGGGCACGGCGAGCCGGTGACGAAGTTCTTCCGCTTCGCCGACGGCGTGAAGGTGGTGGCCGCCGTGACGACCGACAACCGGTTCACCGCGGACGACTGGGAGGCGAAGGGCAACAACCCCGGCGGCCCGCAGTTGCTGGTGGTGACGTCCGCCGGCTACGTCTATCGACTGCCGCTGGCCGCGTACCGCGCGGAATCGACCAAGGCCGGTCGCCGCTACGCCAAGGTGGACGCCGCCGATCAAGTGGTGTTCGTGAAGTTGCTGACCGACGAGGAAAGTGTCATGTTGGCGACGGCCGGCGGTCGTCTCATCCACTTCAAGATGGACGAGGTGAACGTGTTGGCGGGGGTCGGGAAGGGCGTCATTGGCATTAAGTTGGATGTGGGCGACACCTGCATCGGCGGTTGCGTCGTCGGGTCCAGCCGGTTCGACAAGATGACCGTCGAAACCGAGTCGGGCAAGAGTCAGGAGTTCGGCCGGGTGGCGACCAAGTTGCAGGAGCGCGGCGGGAAGGGCGACAAGCCGGGGCAGCGGACCAACTTCACCCGCGTCCTCCCGCCGCCCATCGAGCTGGTGAACTGGGACGAGGTCGAGGGCAAGCCGAGCAAGGCGAGCCGGAATGCGAGTGCGGACTGATGGACGCGCCGACGGCGGACGAGTTGCGGGTTCACCCGGTGGTGGTCGCCGCGTTCGCGGTGGCCTGGGCCGACTCGTTCCCGGACGACCAGGCGCTGCGGCACGAGGAGGGCGGCTACATCTACTTCAACCCGACGACGAACGAGGTGAGCGTGCGACGAACGCCGCCAGGTGTGAGGGGAGCGTTGAGCCTCAATACACCACCCTTCGTCCGCGATGCCTTTCTGGTGGCAACTTACCACACGCATCCGAACCCAATCACTGAAGGCAATGACCCGGACCCGAGCGCACACGACATATACTGGGCCGACGATTCGGGAGTCCCGTGGTTCATCGTGTC
>JBBRUO010000126.1:0-12303 GCA_038247725.1 Gemmatales bacterium | reverse complement strand
TTCGCCTTCAGCGTTTCCAACTCCGCCTCGGACCCGGCCCGCTGCGCCTTCTGCGCCTCGGTGAAAATGGACAGCACCGGGCTTTCGTCCTTGCGGTCGGCGTCGGCGGTGTTATTCAATATGGCGAAGAATTTAAAGTATTCCGTCTGCGTGATCGGGTCGTATTTATGCGTATGACATTGCGCGCAGGCCATGCTGGTACCCATCCACACGGCCATGGTGGTGTTCACCCGATCCACGACGGCGGCATTGCGGAACTCCTCGTCGTTGGTGCCGCCCTCGCTGTTGGTCATCGTGTTGCGGTTGAAGGCCGTGGCGGTGCGGGTCTCGTCGGTGGCGCTCGGCACCAGGTCGCCGGCGATCTGCTCGATGGTGAACCGGTCGAACGACTTGTTCGCGTTGAGGGCTTTGATTACGTAATCGCGGAACGCCCAGATGGTGCGGGCCGGGTCGTCGGCGTACCCGGCGCTGTCGGCGTACCGGGCCAAGTCCAGCCACAGCCGCGCCCAGTGTTCGCCGAAGGCCGGCTTCGCCAACATCCGGTCCACCATCTTTTCGTAGGCGTTCGCGGACTTGTCGTTGACGAACTCTTCGACTTCCTTCCACGTCGGCGGCAGGCCGGTGAGGTCCAGGGCCACCCGGCGGACGAGCGTGTAGCGGTCGGCTTCGGGCGACGGCTTCAACCCCAGCGGGGCCAGCTTCGCGCGGATGAAGGCGTCGATGGGGTTCGTCGCGCCGGCGGGTACTTTGGGCCGCACCGGCGGTTCGTAACTCCAGTGCTTGGCGTACTTGCCGCCCTGCTTGACCCACGCGGCGAGAAGTGCGGTCTCCTGTGCGGTCAGTTTCTTGCCCGTCTTCGGCGGCGGCATGACTTCGCCCCGCTCCTTCGACGTGACCCGTTCGACGAGGCTGCTCTTGGCCGGGTCGCCGGGGACGACGGCCGTGGTGCCGCCGTCCTGACCGGTCGCGCCGGCGAAGGTGTCCAGGCGCAGGTCGGCCTTGCGCGCGCTATCGTCCGGCCCGTGGCAGGCGTAGCAGTTGTTCGACAGAATGGGGCGGATGTCGCGGTTGAAATCGACCACCGGGTCGGCAGCGGACGCGACCCCGACAGCGGCGAACACCCCAACGAGTGCGATGCGAAGCATATCGATGACCGAAGTGAAGGCGGGAGGGAACCGACACCCCTATTCTTGCCGGAACGGTGGGCGAAAGCAATGGCCGGCGAGACAACGGGTCCGCCGGGAAAGTTCGGCCGACGCGGGAGAGGACGCCCACGCAATCGGGCGGGTGGCGCGGATTTTGGCGAGTCGGCGACCGGGGGCGCGGCGTATTCTAATGGAGCGGGCTGGCCGGTCGTCCGGCGTCGCGCCGAAAAAAGCCGTTGCCACCGAACCCTCCACACACGTGTGGGGTTGCTATTCCTGTCCCCCCACCGCGTGAAGGGGACTCGTCGCCACCCGAACCGGAGATCCGACCGTGCCTGCTCCCGCCGCGATGCGACCGCGATTCCAGGTGGTGGAACTCGAGACCCGCTTGACCCCAGCCACCGACTTTTTCACCGTGCCGCCGGCGGACACGACGGACGGTCCCGTCCACCTCCGGTTCGAGTGGGGGCCCAGCGACGCCAAGTATCAGAATGAGTTCGGCATCTACAACATCGACGACGCAGCCGGCCGGGTGGACGGGTTGCTGCCGTCCGACAACGGGTACGCCGGGGTGGCGCTCGCCCGGGCGCAAGTCGTGCTGGGCAAGGGGTCGGGGTTCGGCGCGAAGGCCGAGGTGACCACCGCGGGCGGGCAGTTGCTCGGGTTCTACCTCGTGGCGAACGCCACCACCCTCGAAGCCCAGGTCGCGGGGGCGACGGTCTTCTTCTCGTTCGACGCCGCCAACGCCGACAAGATGGAACACGTGCGGACCGTGGACCGGGGCGACGGCGGGCGGGACTTCCGGTTCGAGGACCAACTCGGCGGCGGCGACCAGGACTTCAACGACGCCATCGTGTCCGTCACCCGGACGAACGCCGTCACCGCACCGGGGCAACCCGGCCAGACGGTCGAGGCGACCGTCTCGCGGTTGGCTCGCAGCCGCGGGTTGACCGGGGAGATCGGCGTGTACAAGGTGGACGGTCGAGACGGCAGCGTCGGCGGCTTCGCTCCCGGCACGCCCGGCTACCTGCACGCGGCGCTCGCGGGCGGCGGGCGGCAGACGATCTTCGCCGCCGGCTCGCTCGACGCCGAACGGACCATCACGCTCGACAGCGGCGCGCTGTACGGGTTCTATTTCATCACCGCCGGCACCGCCGACCAACTGCTGGCATCGAACGCCACCAACGGGGCGGTGGCCTACTTCTCCTTCTCGGACGCGAACCCGGACAAACTGGGGCACATCGACTGGCGGTCGCCCGACACGTTCGGGGTGGAGGACCAACTGAACGGCGGGGACAAGGACTTCGACGACGGCGTGTTCCGGCTCACCTTCGGCCAACCGTTCGGCACCCCGACCGACACGACCGACGACACGCCCCCGGCGAACGACGACACGCCCACGGACGAGGTGCCGGGGGACGACGACCAAACGCCGATCACGCCACTGCCACCGGACATCCCGAACCCGTTGCCCCCGACGCCGGACACGACGAACCCGGTCGCCGCGTTCCGCCTGACGAATGACAGCGGGGTGAGCGCCACCGACGGACTCACGAACGACGCGCAGGGCGTGCTCACCGTAACCGACAACTCCGGCACGGTCGCCGGGCTGCGGGCCGGGTTCGACACGACCGACGCCACCACCTACCTGGACATCCTCGCCCGCCGCGCGCCCGACGGCACCGTGACCATCGACACCGCGCTGCTGACCCAACTGAACCAGGGGGTGGCCCTGCCGGACGGCCCGCACACGCTGTTCGTGGAGGCGACGGACGCGGCCGGGAACCGCTCGGTGTCCCAGTTCGCGTTCACTCTGGATCGCGTCTCGCCGGCGGAGCCGAACTTCAACCTCGCGGCGACCTCCGACACCGGTGTGGTCGGCGACCTCCGCACCGACACCGCCTCCGTCACCCTGTCCGGCACCGCCGAGGCCGGCGTGCGGCTGCAACTGTCGGTGCCGCCGGTCCCCGGTGTCCCCGGCACGGGGGCGGTCCTGGTCACCACCACCGCCCTGCCGGACGGCACGTTCTCGTTCTTCAACTTCCCGCTGGCCGTCGGCCCGAACAGTTACACCGTCCAGCCGGTGGACGCGGCCGGGAACGTCGGCATCCCGTTCTCCCAGACGTTCGTGCGGAACACCCCGCCGACCGTCACCGCCCCGATCGCCGACCAGACCGCGACGGGTGGCGACCCGGACCTCACCTTCGACCTGACCGCCGTGTTCGCCGACGCCGAGCGGGTGCTCCGCTTCGCCACCGCGTTCCCGACGGGGCAGACGGGGAACATCGACGTCCAGTTGTTCGCCGATCAGGCCCCGAACACGGTGGCGAACATCCTTCAGTACGTCAACAGCGGCAACCCGCAACAGGACTTCAACGGGTCGATCTTCCACCGGTTGGCCCCCGGCTTCGTCCTCCAGGGCGGCGGGTTCAACTTCGACCCCGCCGGGACGGACACGGCGACCACGTTCCCCGAGATTCCGGACCTCGCGCCGGTCGTCAACGAGCCGGGTATCTCGAACACCCGCGGGACGATCGCGATGGCCAAGCTGGGAGGGAACTCGAACAGCGCCACGAGCGAGTTCTTCTTCAACTTGGACGACAACTCCGGCAACCTGGACAACCAGAACGGCGGATTCGCCGTCTTCGGGCAGGTGATGAACGGCGGCCAACAGACGGTGGACCTCATCTCCGGCATGCCCACGTTCAACGGCCCCGGCCTGCCTGGCGCGCCGCCGTTCCCCGTCGGCAGCGGGGCGGACTTGACTAACTTCCCGCTGAACGTGACCGCCGCCGACCTCGCCGTGATCACGTCGGCCGCCGAGTTGACGGCCGTTCAGCGGATGACGTTCGCCGTGACCAGCAACGCGGACGCGGCCGTAGCGAGCGCGGCGGTGGTCGGCAACACACTGACCGTCAGCCCACTGACGGCAGGGACGACGACGATCACCGTGCAAGCGACCGACCTGGATGGGTCGGTGGTGACCACCACGTTCATGGTCACGGTGTCGTAGGCCGGGTTGAGGTGGGAAATGCGAAGGCCGCCCCTTCGGTGGGGCGGCTTATCGAGTTGGCGGTTCTGATCTTGGAAGGACAAGGTTCCCGCCGCCGGTGTGACGGGCGGCTCGGCGCTGACTGTCACGCGCCCATCATGTCCTTCTCGGCGTCCAGCTCTTTCTGTACGATGGCCATCGGCTCCCACACTTCGTCGAGCGCCTCCTTGAACACGTCGCCGATGAGCAGGTCGGTGATGTGCCGTTTCATGTGCGGGTACTGGGACACGAACCGGCCGAAGCTGAACCCCTCGTAGTAGGCGTACACCAGCTTGCGGATGCGGTCCATGCCGGCGACGAAGTCCGGCCCCCACGCGCCCAGCTTGGCCCCGCTCAGGTCGCCCGCCTTCAGCCCGTCGGTGACGGCGTCGGCGGCCATCATGCCGGAGCGGAAGGCGAGTTGCAGGCCGCTCGAGTAGATCGGGTCGAGGAACCCGAAGGCGTCGCCGACCAGCACCCACCCGTCGCCGGCGGTGCGGGTCGAGCGGTAACTGAAGTCCTTGGTGGTGCGGTACTCGGCCACCCGCTCGCTCCCTTCGAGCCGCTCTTTGATGGCCGGGCAGTTCTCCACCTCCCGCCAGAAGATTTCTTCCATGGTGGCGCTTTCGCCCGGCTTGAAGATGTAGTCCATGTCGCCGACGACGCCGATGCTGACGACGTCGTTGTGCTGGGGGATGAACCAAAACCACCCCTTCTTTCCAGCCAGTTGCAGCACCAGGGTCGCGCCCTCGTCCAGTTTGCCGGGCGGCCGCTTGGCCCCCTTGAAGTAGCTCCACACGGTCGCTTTCTTCAGCTTCGGGTCCGGCTGCCGCAGTTTCAGTCGGTTCGAGATGATCGAGCTTTGACCGCTCCCGTCCACGATCACTTTCGGGGTGACGGTCTCTTCGGTGCCGTCCTTCGCCCGCACCTTCACGCCGGTCTGCCGGTCGCCATCGAAGGTGACATCCATCACCCGCGTCTCTTCCCGCACGTCCACCCCGTGCTCGCGGGCGTTCTCCAGCAGCAGGTGGTCGAACTCGCTCCGCAGCACCTGCCACGTCTGGCTACACTCGTGCGGGTTGTTCTCGAAGAAGTAGAACGGCTGGCTTTCCTTGCCGGTGTCGGTGACGAACTGGACCGAGAACTTGTTGGTGAACTGCGACCCTTTCATCTTGTCCAGCATGCCCAGCCGCCGCAGCACCCAGTAGGTGTCGGGCATGAACGACTCGCCGATGTGAAACCGCGGGTACTTCTCCCGCTCGTACAGGCGGACGGAGTGGCCGGCTTGGGCCAGTAGGGTGGCGGCGGTGCTGCCGGCGGGACCGCCGCCAAGAACCACCACTTCGGGGGACGCGGACATGGGACTCTCTCTCCGGGTGAGGAGTTGACTCCATCTCTACCGCATCGTAGGCGGGCGGTTAACAGAAAAGCGCGGGGTCCGTTCCCCCGCCCGCGCCGTAAAACACGCCTTTCCTTTTCCGAGGCCGAGCCGATGAGTCAGAAGACGTGGGGCGGGCGGTTCGACGGTGGCACCGATGCCCGCGTGGAACAGTTCACCGAATCCATCTCCATTGACCGCCGGTTGTACCGGCACGACGTGATCGCCAGCCAGGCGCACGCTCGCATGTTGGCCGAGGTCGAGCTGATCACGGCGACGGAGGCCGAGCAAATCTGTTCGGCGCTGGACGAGATCGCGGCCACCATCGAAGCCGGCCAGATGGAGTTCACCGTCTCCCTGGAAGACATCCACACGCACATCGAGAAGGCGCTGATCGTCAAACTCGGCGACGTGGGCCGCAAACTCCACACCGCCCGCAGCCGGAACGATCAAGTCGTGACGGACGTGAAACTGTGGGTCCGCGACGCCATCGACGAGTTGGACGAGCGACTGGCGGACGTGCAGGGGGCGTTCGTCGAATCGGCCGAGAAGGAGGCCGGCGTCATCATCCCCGGCTACACGCACTTGCAGCGCGCCCAACCGGTCCTCGCAGCGCACTACTTCCTCGCCTTCGTCGAGAAGTTCCAGCGGGACCGCGACCGCCTCGCCGACTGCCGCACGCGGGTGAACGTGCTGCCGCTGGGCGCGGCGGCGCTGGCCGGCACGTCGCTGCCCATCGACCGCGAGAGCGTGCGGCAAAAGCTCGGCTTCGACGCCATCGCCCGCAACAGCCTCGACGTGTCCAGCGACCGCGACTTCCTGCTCGAATTCGTCTTCGACCTGTCGATGATCGCCGTCCACCTGAGCGGGTGGGCCGAGGAGTGGGTCATCTGGAGCACCACCGAGTTCAACTTCCTGCGGGTGCCGGACGCCTTCTGCACCGGGTCCAGCATCATGCCGCACAAGAAGAACCCGGACGTGCTGGAACTGACGCGGGGCAAGGCCGGGCGGGTGATCGGCGCGCTGAACCAACTGCTGATTCTGGTGAAGGGGCTGCCGCTGGCGTACAACCGCGACCTTCAGGAAGACAAGGCGGCGCTGTTCGACGCCTTCGACACGGTGGCCGGTTGCCTCGCCGTGGCCGCGCCGCTGGTGCGGGGCACCACCCTGAACCGCGAGGCCATTGCCGCCCGCATCGACGACGGGTTCCTCGACGCGACGACTCTGATGGAGGCGCTGATCGCCCACGGGGTGCCGATGCGGTCGGCGCACGAGGCGGTCGGGATGTTGGTGAAGGAGTGCGAGCAGCGGAAGTGCCGGCTGACGGACTTGCCGGCGGCCGCGTTCGAGAAGGCCGCGCCGGGCTTCGCGGCGAAGGCGGGCGGGGTCGTCGGGGTGGCGAACGCGGTGGCCAGCTTCCAGTGCGCCGGCAGCACCGCCCCCGCCGAAGTCGAGAGGCAAGTGACCGAGTGGAAGGCGCGGCTGGCGACCGGGTAAGTGGGAATTCGGCTCACGACACCAGGCTGAAGAACAACTCCTCGAAGTCCGGCTGGTCGTACTCGGCTTTGAGTTCGTCCAGTGTGCCGACGGCGGCGATGCGGCCCTTGGCCATGATGGCCACGCGGTCGCACAACTTCTGCACCTCGGCCATGATGTGCGTGCTGAACAGGATCGTCTTCCCCTGCTTCCGCAGGTCGGCGATGTTCAGCAGCACGGCCCGCTGCACGAGGACGTCCAGCCCGTTCGTGGGCTCGTCGAAGATGAGGACCGGCGGGTCGTGGATGAGCGCCCGCGCGATGGACACCTTCTGCTTCATGCCGGTACTCATCCGCCCGCCGACGACGGAGCGGAAGTCGTTCATTTGCAGGGTGTCGAACAAGGTGTCGATTCGCGCCGCCAGCGCGTCGCCGGTCAGCCCGTACAGCTTGCCGTAGTACGCCACCATTTCGAGCGCCGTCATGCGGTCGTACACGCCGGTGTTGGCGGACAGGAAGCCGATGTGTCGGCGGACCTCGGCCGGTTGGGTGGCCACGTCGAACCCGGCCACCGACGCGAACCCGGCGGTCGGCTTGAGCACCGTGCAGAGCATCCGCAGGGTGGTCGTCTTGCCGGCCCCGTTCGGGCCGAGCAGCCCGAACACTTCACCCGGCTTCACCGCGAAGTTCAGGTCGTCCACGGCGGCCACCGGTTTGCCGTCCGGCCCGGCGAACGATTTGGTCAGCCCTTCCAGTTCGATCATGAGACGGCTCGCGGAATGGGTACCGCCGCCGCTCGTCCCTCGGATTTCGGGGGGCGAGCGGCGGCGGTTTCGCCGGGGAATTCTATTCGCCGCGAGTCCACCCACCACGGGAACGCCGACCCGCGCTGCCGGGAGGGCGAGGCTTCCGCTGAGCAACAAGCCTCGGCCTCCCAAGTACGGACATTCCCGGCTGGGATCACGGCAGCCTGACGGACTTCAGCGTCAGCGACTTGTCGTCGGCCTGGAGCAGCAGCAGGGCGCGGTTGTCGTCCAACTTGTCCAGTTGCGTGACGCCCTGCAACTCGGCGATGGTGTCGTAGGTCACCCCGGCCTTGTCGGCGACCCGCTGCTCCGGGATGGCCCCGGCGTCGGCGAACGGCTCGGCGGCGATCTTCATCACCCCGCGCTTGTCGTTCGCCATCAGTAAGTAGTCCTTCTTGTCCTTGGTGTACACGATCATGTCGAGCGGGCGGTTGCGGTTGCCCAACTCGGCGATGGTGGTGCCCTTGATCTTCACCCCCGGCTTCAGGTCGGAGAGCGGCAACTTCACCAGCGGGGTGCAGGTGTACGCCGCCAGCAGGTAGTCGGCCGCGCCGATCTTGTACGGGGTGAACGTGCGGATCGGGGATCGCGTCTCCAGTTTGCCGTGCGCCCCGTGGTAGATTTCGATGCTGGTGCCTTTGTCGGCCGTCTCGAACGGGAACGGGATGGTCCGCAGGGTGCTGGCGAACTCCTCGTTCGACAGCCCGGCGACGATCACCTTGCCGGCCACGAACGCCAAGCTGGTGATGGCTTCGAGCCGGTTCTTCTCGGTGGCGTTGGGCAGCGTGACGGTGGCGGTCGGCACATCAACCATCTTGAACTCGGCCAACTTGCCGGCGCGGGTGCAGGTGAGGATGATCGGCCCGCCGCCTTTGCCGTCGCGGGTGACGGCCAGGTAGATGGTGCCGGACGCCGGGTTCACCTTCACGTCGTTGACGGTGGCCGGACCACCCAACAGCGAGGTCAGCTTCTCGTCCAACTTCTCGATGTTGACGTCGTCCTTGCCGGCCGGCTTGGTGTCGCCGGTGCCGACGGCGATGATCGCGCCGGCCGTCGGGTCGCCGATGAACAGCACCCCGTCCGGGCCGAACGCCAGGGCGGACACCGACTTCAACGCGGGGGTGCCTTTGGTCAGGCCGTCGGCGGCCATCCCGGCCGAGACGGACACCAGCGCGGCCACGGCCGCCAGTTTCAAACGCATGGCGTGTACCTCATGAGGGGCGAATGCGGACAGGCGCGACGGACGCCGCGCCTGCCGCCGGCGCTATCATCGCGGAAACCGGCACGCACGGCAAATGAGAAACGGCCGGCCGCCGCCCTTCGTTGCGGGTGTCGCCAGACTCCGTGGAGGTCAGGTGGCGAGGGAGGCCGAATCGGCCGGCCACCGGGCCGAGTGGCGGACGCACTCCAGCATCGGATACACAGCACTGATACACGAACCCGCTGAGCCTGTCCCATTCCGTTGTGGGGGCGGGCCGGTCTGCCACCTCCCCTCAACGAGGGGAGGTGGGTTGCGTGCCCCTCTCGGCAGTTGGGACAACGTCGGTGGGCTCGTGTATGAGATGACACTCGTCACGCCGTGGCGATGACGACGGTGTACCCGCGGTTCTCGACCGACTCGGCGGTGCCGAACGTCTCGACGATCTCCGGGATCGTCTGCACCGGCATTTTCGTCACGAAGTAGAAGCGGCCGCCGGGGCGGAGCACGTCGCGGGCGGTCTGGATGAAGTGCCGGCCGATCTCGCTGTTCGAGAAGTACGGCGGGTTGGCCAGCACCACGTCGAACTCGCCGACGGGCAGTTCCGCCATCGTGCTGCTGGTCACCAGTTTGAAGTCGGGCACGCCGTTGGCCGTGGCGTTCATCTCGGCCAACTTGACGGCCCGCGCGCTGCTGTCCACGAACGTGACCCGCCCCGTCGCCCCGCACTGCGGGGAGACCAGACAGCCGACGACACCGTTGCCGCAGCCCATGTCCAGCACCTTGTCGCCGGGCCGCACGTCGGCGACTTCGAGCATGGCCCGGCTGCCGGCGTCCATCTCGCCGTAGCTGAAGGTGCCCGGCCAGCTCTCGAAACTCATGCTCGGGCGGTCGCCGATGCGGGCGTGGAAGGTCATCTTGTGGCGGCGGCGGGGCACCTCCTCGGCCTCGCGGGTGGCCCAGAACGCCGACCCGAAGTCGCTCCGGGGGGCCTCGCTGCATTTACCGAACACCTTCTTGATGGCCTTCGCGAACAAGCTGTCCCGCTCGTACTCGGACAGCACCACGAACCGCCCGCCGGGGCGGACGACGTGGTACGACTGCTCGATGACGTCCAGCTTCAGCTCGCGGTCGGCCTGCACCGACGACAGGAAAATGACGGTGTTGAACGTCGCCGGCACGTCCCACACGTCGGCCGACACCACCACCTCGGCGGGGAGCGACTCCTGCGCCAGTTTCTCCTTCAGCCGTTCGCCCTGGTATACGTCGAACTGGAAGCAGACGGTTTCCGGCGGGGGGACCGCCGACGGCAGGGACGGCACCTCCGCGGGCGGCAACCCGACTTCGGCCCCGCGGCCGTGCAGTGCGGCCACGAGTTCGGTACTGGGCCACACCGGGCCAGCCACCACCAGCACCGGCGGCACCACCTTCGTCGCCACCAGCGGGTACAGATCGAGCACGTGTTTCATGCGGGTAAGATAGCGGGCCGGGGCGGGGGCGGGCGAAAAGTCCCGCCGCGTCTTCACGCGATCCACTTCGTTCCTTCATACGATGGCGTTAGAAATCCTGAATACTCGGCCGAGCGCCGAGCGGAGGTTCGCCGTGTCCCGTTTGTATTCGGACATCTTTACCAGCCGCTCCGACACGCCGCCCGGTTCGGCCGCGCCGAAGTTCTCCCTGAAGGGGGTGGACTTCTGGTACCCCGGCAAGCAGGCGCTGTTCGACGTGACGGTGGACGTACCGGAGAGGTCGGTCACCGCGTTCATCGGGCCGAGCGGGTGCGGCAAGTCCACGCTGCTGCGACTGCTGAACCGGATGAACGACCTGATCGACGGCACCCGGCACACCGGCGACATCACCCTGGACGGGAACGACATCTACTCGCCGGCGGTCAACCTGGTGGACCTCCGCCGGCGGGTCGGGATGGTGTTCCAGAAGTCCAACCCGTTCCCCAAGACGATCTACGAGAACGTCGCCTTCGGCCCCCGCGTGGCCGGCACCCGCGACCGGGCGCGGCTGGACTATCTGGTCGAGCGGTGTCTGAAGCAGGCGGCCCTGTGGAACGAGGTGAAGGACCGGTTGCACGCCTCGGCGCTGGCCCTGTCGGGCGGCCAGCAGCAGCGGCTGTGCATCGCCCGGTCGCTGGCCACCGACCCGGAGGTGCTGCTCATGGACGAGCCGGCCAGCGCGCTGGACCCGAAGTCCACGCTGGCCATCGAGGACCTCATCGACGACCTGAAGAAGCAGTACACGATCATCATCGTGACGCACAACATGCAGCAGGCGGCGCGGGTGTCGGACGCCACCGCCTTCTTCTTCGAGGGGCGGGTGGTGGAGTACAGCGCCACCCGCCAACTGTTCACGAAGCCGGAGAAGAAGCAGACCGAGGACTACATCACCGGGCGGTTCGGGTGAGCCGCCGGCCGGCCCCGTCGGACGCCCGCGGACACCGGCGGCACGCCGCCACGAGGACCATCGCGCCATGACCGTCGTGCTCTCCCCGGTCGCGGGCCCCCGCCCCCCCTCCCCCGAGGCTCCCATGTCCGCCCCCCGCATCCTGATCATCGAGGACGAGAAGGGGTTGGTGCAGTCGCTCAACTGGTACTTCTCGAAGGAGGGGTACGAGACGCACGCCGTGTCCGACGGGCACGAGGGGCTGAAGAAGGCCCAGACGCTGCTCCCGGACGTGGTGCTGCTGGACGTCATGCTGCCCGGCCTGGACGGGCTGGCGGTGTGCCGCGAGTTGCGGGCGAGCGAGAAGACGCGGGAGATCCCCATCATCATGCTCACCGCCAAGTCGGAGGAAGCGGACCAGATCGAGGGGTTCGCCAAAGGGGCCGACGACTACGTCACCAAGCCGTTCAACAACAAGATCCTGCTCCAGCGGATCAAGGCCCTGCTGCGGCGGGTGGACGGCCCCGGCGACCCGGCCGATGTGGTCGAACACCTGGGGGTGCGGATCGACCGCGTCCGCCACCGCGTCACCCTGAACGGGAAGACGGTGGACCTGACGCCGACCGAGTTCCGCCTGCTGGAGTGCCTGGTGCGGCAGCCGGGGCGGGTGTTCACCCGCCACCAGCTGATGGACGCCGCCATCGGCGAGGGGCAGATCGTCCTGGAGCGGACCATCGACGTCCACATCAAGACGTTGCGGAAAAAGCTCACCGCCACCGGCGACGGGCCGGAACTGATCGAGACCGTCCGCGGGTTCGGCTACCGGTTCCTGGAGGACAAGCCGCGCTGACGGGCGGCCGTCAACTGCCCGGCTTC
>JBBRUO010000125.1:0-12309 GCA_038247725.1 Gemmatales bacterium | reverse complement strand
CGCATCCCGCGAATGCACGGCTTACCGCCCATCACTTTCGGGTCGAGGGTGATCCGTTCGATGTCCATGGTTGATGCCTCCGTATCAGTCCCGCGCCTTCCGCTCGTTCTTCTTCCGCTCGGACTCGGTCAGGTACAACTTCCGCATTCGGATCGCCTTCGGGGTGATCTCCACCAGTTCATCGTCTTCGATGTACTCGAGCGCCATTTCCATGCTGAAGTCGCGCGGCGGCTTCAGTGCGGCGGCCTTGTCCGACCCGGACGCCCGCATGTTGGTGAGCGGCTTCTTCCGCGTCACGTTCACCGTCAGGTCGTTGTCCCGGCAGTGCTCGCCGACGATCTGCCCGCCGTACACCGCTTCCCCGGCGTCGATGAACAGGATGCCCCGGTCTTGCAGGCTGTCCATCGCGTAGGCGGTGGACTTCTCCGTCTCCAGGCTGATGAGCACGCCCAGCGCGCGGCCGGGGATGGCCGCCTTGATCGGCCGGTATTCGTGGAAGTTGTGGTGCAGGATGGCCGTCCCCTGGGTGGCCGTCATCATGCGGGTCCGCAGGCCGATCAGCGCGCGGGCCGGGATGTAGAACTCGATGTGGGTGCTGGCCCCGTGGTTCTCCATTTTCTCGCACTCGCCCTGCCGCTCGAGCACCAACCGCATGACGGAGTTCGAGTGCTCGGTCGGCACCTCCACCACCAGGTACTCGATCGGCTCGTTCAGTTTGCCGTCGATCTCTTTGTTGATCACCTTCGGCTTGCCGACGGCCAGTTCCATGCCCTCGCGGCGCATCGACTCCAGCAGCACGCCGAGGTGCAACATCCCGCGACCGGAGACGATGAACTCGCTCTCCTTCGCGCCCGGCCGCACCCGCAGGGCGACGTTGGCTTGCAGTTCCAGGTCCAACCGGTCCCGGAGTTCGCGGCTGGTGCACGGCTTGCCGTCCTGCCCGGCGAACGGCGAGTCGTTCACCTTGAACAGCATGTCCAGCGTCGGCTCGTCCACCGTCAGCGGCGGCAGCGGCATCGGGTTGTCAAAGTCGCAGAGCGTGTCGCCGATGTCCGCCTCGTCGATGCCGACGATGCAACAGATGTCGCCGGCGCGGATCTCGTCCACTTCCTTGCGGGCCAGGCGGTCGAACTCCTGCACCTGCACCACCGTGTCCGTAAAGGTGGTGCCGTCCTTCTGCTTGACCACCGTCACCCGTTGGTTCTTCTTGATCTTTCCGCCGAACACCCGACCGACGGCAATCTTGCCGAGGAACTGGTCGTAGGACAGGGCCATCACCTGGAACTGAAGCGGCAGGCTGTCGTCCCCGACCGGCGGCGGCACGGTTTCGAGAATGGCGTTGAACAGCGGCTTCAGGTTCAGCGGCTCGACGGACATGTCGTCGGTGGCCACGCCGTTGCGGCCGGAGGCGTAGATCACCTTGAAGTTGGCCTGCTCCTCGGTCGCCCCGAGTTCGATGAACAGGTCGAACACCATGCTGTGAATCTCGTCGATGCGGGCGTCCGGCCGGTCGATCTTGTTGATAACGACGATCGGCTTCAGCCCGCAGGCGAACGCCTTCCGCAGCACGAACCGCGTCTGCGGCAGCGGCCCCTCGGCCGAGTCCACCAGCAGGAACACGCCGTCCGCCATCTTCAGGATCCGCTCCACCTCGCCGCCGAAGTCGGCGTGGCCGGGGGTGTCGATCAGGTTCACCTTCACGTCGCCGAGGCGGATGGCGCAGTTCTTCGCCAAAATGGTGATGCCGCGCTCGCGTTCCTGGTCGTTCGAGTCCATAATCAGCCCGTGCTGCCCGCCGACGAGTTTGTCCAACTCCTCGGTGCGGAACAGGCCGGACTGGCGGAGCATCTGATCCACGAGCGTCGTCTTGCCGTGGTCGACGTGGGCGATGACGGCGACGTTGCGGAGGTCGGTGCGGGTCATTGGTGGCGCGCGGGTCTTCGGAGGTTCTCGTAACGTGACCCAATTATCTTATCGCCCCGGCGGGAGTCCGCGAGTCCGGTTATGTGTGGGTTCCGTGAACGGAGGGGTTCGTCATGCGGGTGGTCCTGTTGCGGCACGCCCAGGCGGTCGCGGTCGGTGAGGACGGCGTCGAGACCGACTTCGACCGGCACTTGACGCCGTTCGGCCGTCGGCAGTCGGCCGCCGTCGCCGAACACCTGGCCGGCCACGGCATCGCATTCGACGCGATCCTGTCCAGCCCGTTCCAGCGGGCGATGGAAACGGCCGGCGCGCTGAAGCCGCTGCTCCGGGGCGACGGCGAAGTCGAAGTGGCGCGCGAACTGGCGTCCGAGTCCGGCGACCTCGACGGGATGACCGCGGCGCTGGCGGCGACCGGCGGGGAAGTGGTGGCCGCCGTCGGCCACATGCCCGACATCGCGGCGCTGTGCCGGCGGCTGGTCGGCGGCGGGGGCGGGCCGTTCGACACCGCACAAGCCGTCTGCCTGCGGTTCGATGACAGCATCGTGCCGGGCGGCGGCCGGGTCGAGTGGGTGTACGTCCCGCCGGGAAGCTAGACCGTCAGTCACCGTAGTCGGCCGGTCCCTCCACATGTTCACCGTGCGACCGCAGGGTGGTGGCGGCATCCAGCGCGACGGCCAAGTCGCCGAATTCGAAGGTCAGGCAGACGGGGCCGACCGCCGCGAGTTCCGGCTCCTCGCGATACGTGAGCCGACCGCCGAACCGCCCGACCCGTTCGGAGAGGACCGCCTCGCGGTCCACATCTACTGGGGACTTGTAGAGGACTTCGAACATCGCGGACATGACTCGGACCTCCGGTTCAGGATGGCGGAAAGAACAAGTGGCCCCAGGACCCGCCCGCCCCCTTCTTGCCGCGGGTCCAGTCGGCGTACTTGACGTGGGGCAACATGTTTGCCCACCGCGGGTTCGGCCGGCTGCGTTTGGAACCACGCCTTCACCCCGGCGGGAGGACTCGGGTACGGCACCCCGGCAATGCCCGGCGGCAATTCGAGGGCGTGCGGGAGAGCCTGACCGACGATCCGCCGCGCCTCGGTCTCCGAGCCGACGACCGCGTCGTATTTGCCCGGCGCGGCGACGCCTCGGATGTGGTCGGCTTCGGTGGCCAAGGTCTCCCCTCGATATTTCTTGTGGGAGCGGCTTCCGAACCAGTGGGAATCGGAACGCCGGCTTGGAAGCCGCTGCTCCGAGAAAGACCCCGCGGCGAGCGAGCAGTGACGCGCCTCACTTGTTCAAGGCCTTCAGCATCCACGTCTTCCACATCGCGTCGAGGGCGGCGTCGTCCTTCCACATGAGCGCCGCCAACCCGTCCGCCGTGGTCGCCCGCCGGTTGTCCTCGTCCGGCTTGAAGGCGGACGCGAACTTGTCGAACGTCCCGCCCTCGCCGTCCAGCAAAAACTCGACGAAGCTGATTTCGAGCACGTCCTTGTCCTTGAACGAGTCGGCCCCCCACACGTCGCCGACCTTGAAGGCGTTGACGGTCCGTCGGGAAAATGCCGCCCGCTGCTTGGCCCGCAGAGCCGCCAGCTTCGCCGCGTTCCCGTCCGCCCGCGCGACGGCCAGCTTGCCGAACCCTTCCGTGAACCAGAACGGCAACTCGGGGGCCGTCGTCCGCGTGCCGAACTTCCGCCGCAGCACCGCGTCCGCGACCGTGCGGCTCACCTCCTCGGCCACGCTCGCGTCCGTCGCCGTGGTGCCGGGTTCGACCCCGACCATCACGAACGGCTGGTCGGTCGTACTCCGGACGCGGTGCGACTCGACCGCCTCCGGCCGGTCCCGCAGGATCAGCCGGACGAACGAGTTGTAATTCGTCCGCGTCGGCAGCACGAAGGCGGTCAACTTGCCCGGCCACAGTGTCGTCTTGTCCTCGACCTTGAGCAGTTTGATCGTCGTGTCGTACGCCTTCTGCGCGGCGGCGGCCAGGGTCTTCGCCTTCGCTTCCGGGTGCGTCGTGTACAGCACGATCGCGCCCGTCTCGGCGACGGTCCCGTTGTCCACGCCCACCCGCTGCATGGTGTCGGCAGCGGTCTCCTTCTGCTTCTTCAGCGCGGCGGCGGCCGGGTCGTCCTGGGCGACCGCGAGGGCCGGCAAGACGAGCAACACGGCGAGGGTCTGGCGGATCATGGCGGGCATCCGGTCGGGTGGAAAGGTGGGTCGCTCTCGCCGAGAGCGATGGGGCGGCCCGACTTTCGGCGAGAGTCGGCCACCCCGTCGGCAGAAGCATTTCTCTGGCGGGCGGTCCCGCAGTTGCCATACTATCCGATGTCCGACACCGCGTCAGGGTTCCGCCATGCTCCGCTTCGCCCCGCCCGTGTTCCTCGTCCTGATCGCCACGCTCCTGGTGGCGGCCGATCCGCCGAAGGCGAAGCCCCAGGGCAAGCCGAACCGCCTGGCGAAGGAGTCGTCGCCGTACCTGCTCCAGCACGCGCACAACCCGGTGGACTGGTACCCGTGGGGGCCGGAGGCGTTCGCCAAGGCGAAGAAGGAAGGGAAACTCGTCTTCCTCAGCATCGGCTACTCGTCGTGCCACTGGTGCCACGTGATGGAGCGGGAGAGCTTCGAGAACGCCGACATCGCCAAGACCCTGAACGCGAGCTTCGTCTGCATCAAGGTGGACCGCGAGGAACGGCCGGACGTGGACGAGGTGTACATGGCCGCCGTGCAGGTGACGGGGGTGTCCGGCGGCTGGCCGCTGAGCGTGTTCCTGACGCCCGACGGCAAGCCGATCTTCGGCGGCACCTACTTTCCGCCGGAAGACAAGAAGGTCGGCGAGGGGACGCTCACCGGCTTCAAGACGGTGCTGGCGCGGGTGCTGGAACTGCACAAGGACAAGAAGGACGAGATCTACGCCCAGGCGGACAACGTCGCCAAGTTGACCGCCGAGCGACTCACTGCCGATGCCAAGGGCGGGGCCGTCGTGCCGCTCACGGCCGAGATCGTGACGGAGGCGGCCGGCGAGTTCGAACTGGACCCCGTTCACGGCGGCCTCGGCCGGATGCTGCTGAAGTTCCAGGGCACCAAGTTTCCCCGCGTCGCGGCCCTACAATTCCTGCTCACACAGTCCGCCAAGCCGGGGAACGAGGCGCTCGCCAAGCTGATGACGACGGCGCTCGACAAGATGGCCGAGGGCGGCATCTACGACCACCTCGGCGGCGGCTTCCACCGCTACAGTACCGAGCGGACGTGGACCGTCCCGCACTTCGAGAAGATGCTGTACGACAACGCCCAACTCGTCGAACTGTACGCGCAGGCGTACCAGCAGACGCCGAACCCGGCGTACAAGCGGGTGATCGACGAGACGCTGGCGTTCGTGGCGCGGGAGATGACCGCGCCGGAGGGGTACTTCTACAGCGCGCTCGACGCCGACAGCGACGGCGAGGAGGGCAAGTTCTACGTCTGGACGGCCAAGGAACTGAAGGCGATTCTGGGGCCGGACGTCGGGCGGGTTGCCACCGTCTACGGCACCGACAAGCCGAACTTCGAGGACAAGTATTCCATCCTCCGGCTGTCGAAGCCGCTGGCCGAGACCGCGAAGGAACTGAAACTGACCGAAGCCGAGTTGCTCAAGAAGTTGGCCCCGCTGAAGGCGAAGTTGCTCGCCGAGCGGGGGAAACGGAACCGGCCGTTCCTCGACACCAAACTCATCACCGGCTGGAACGGGCAGATGATCGCCGCGTATGCCAAGGCCGGGCAAGTGCTGAAGAACCCGGAGTACGTCAAGACTGCGGAGACGGCTGCCAAGTTCGTACTGGACAAGATGAAGAACCAGAATGGGCTGTTCCGCACGTTCGCCGCCGCGCCGGGTGAGAAACCGGTGGCAAAGGGGACCGCGTTCCTCGACGATTACGCCTACCTGACCCACGGTCTACTGAACCTCCACAACGCCACCGGGGACGCGGAGTGGCTGACCCGCGCCCGGTGGGTGTACGGCTCGCAGACGGCCAAATTTACCGCCGAGGGCGGCGGTTACTTCAACACCCCGAAAGACGGCGAGATGCTGTTCGCGCGTGGCAAGGACAGCTACGACGGCGCGCAGCCGTCGGCCAACGGGGTCTCGCTGTCGAACGTGCTGCGGATGTGGCGCGGCACGGACCTGGACCACTATCGGTCTCGATTCGAGCAGGATCTCCGCCGCTTCGCTGCGTCGATGCGGACCGAACCCACTGCCGTGCCACAGGCGCTGGCCGCGCTCGACGCCGCGCTGCCGCTGGGCGCGCTGAAGGACTTGCCCACCCGCCTCGGCGAGACGGTGAAAGACCCGAAGAGTTCGGCCGATGTGGTGAAAGTGGAACTCCTGCCGGGGAATTCGGCCGACGGGTTGGAGACGTTTAACGTTGTGATTCATGTGGCGAAGGGCTGGCACGTCTACGCCAACCCGGTCGGGAACGATGAACTGGCTCTGTCCGCGACGGTCGTCGAGATTCGTGCCGACGGCAAGAAACCGGCCAGGCACGAGGCGACGTACCCGAAGGGCGTGCGGAAGAAGTCCGAGTTGGGCGAGTACGACGTGTACGAGGGGACCGTGAGCATCCCGGTCGTCCTCGCGCACGACGAAATCAAGAACGCGAAGGCGATGACGGCGAAAGTGACGGTGACGGCCTGCAACGACAAGGTGTGCCTGAAACCGGCCACCGTCACCGCGACCGCGAAGTGACCCGCATGGCCGCCCCGCCGCCCCCCCAGTCTCTCGACGCGCTCGCCCGGCACGCGGTGACGGCCGCCGTCCGTGCCGACCAACTCCGTGGCGTGGACGACCTCATCGCCCGCACCCACCCGACGCCCGCCACCGCCACCGCCTTCCACCTGCTGCGGGCGGCCGGCGGGGACGGTACCAGGCGGGCGATGGAGTTCGTCGCGCGGATGCCGGAGCCGATTCCGCCGGCGCTGCTGCTGCTCGCCGCGCAGGCGCTTCAGATCCGCACCACGCCCATTCAGTTGCGACTGGCCGTCGCCGGCAAACTCCTGGCCGGCGTGCCCGACAACCCGCGGTCGGTCGGCCCCATCGTCCGCTCCGTCACCGCCGGGATGTCCAAGTCCCGCAGCTTGGAGCGGATGATCCAGTTGCAGAGCCGGGTCGAGACGTGCGCGACACTCGACGACATGGTGCGGGCCGGCGAGAAGCGGGTGAAGTGGAAGTGCCCGAAGTGCCAGGTGAAGTTGACGCGACGGGAGTTCATCCGCCACCTGTGGGCCGAACACCGGCTGCGGTTCGACCGCGGGTCGGCCTACGACCCGCGCGGGTCGGTGGAGACGGCGGTGAACGCGGCCGCCGCCGGCGCGTCGGCGGCGGCGGTGGAGGAGGCGTTCACCGCCACCACCTTTTACTTTCCGGAAGCCAGCCTCGCGCAGGTGTTGCAGGGGGTCGCCGCGCGGCAGCGACTGGCCGGCACGCCGCTGCCCGCCGCCCTGCTGAAGGCCGCCACCGACAAGACCGCCGGACTGTGCCCCAGTTGCCTGACCGCCATCCCCGACCCGATCCCGCCGCTGCCCCCGCCGCTCGCGGCGGGCGGCGGGCGACTGGCCGGCGACGGGTACGCCGTGCAGGTGACGGACACCGCCCTCGGCCAGACCGCCACTGCCGAGACGCCGGACGGCCCGCTCGCCTTGGGTTCGACCGCCCGCCGGTTCAGCCCCCGCGGGTACGCCGTCCTCGTCACCGCCCCGCTGTTGCTCGTCGTGGCGCTGACGGTCTCGCTCCTGCCGAGTCGGTTGGCGTCACCCGGCTGGGTCGCCTTCGGATTGAGCTTCCTTTCCTGGCTGTTCTACTGGGTGGTGGCGTCGGCCCGGCAGCCGCTGCCGACACCGGATGACGGCGCGGTGGAGCTGGCGTGGGAGGAACTCGCGCCGGGGGTCGGGCGGTCGAAGAAGGCGGTGCGGTTCCTCACCCGGTTGTGCCGGTCGAGCGCCGGGGTCGGCTCCACCGTGGATCGGGTGCCGAAGGTGTGGCAGTGGGTCGAACACGCGGAGGTGCTGGTCGAGAAAAGCGCCGCGCACTCGCAGTTTCTGGCGGCGGTGCAGACGCTTCAGGCGTTCGACGGGGTGACGTTCGGCAAGGACAAACTCGGCGGGCTGACGGTGGCGTTCGGCCGGTTCGTCCGCGGCGAGGCGGGCGCGATCTACGCCGAGGCGATGGCCGAATTCGCCCTCACTTCGGGGCAACTGACGTCGGGGGAAATGGCCCGGCTGACGGTGCTCATCACCGGCGAGTCGTTCGAGGCGGGTCTGCTGCCGGGTGACCTGACCCGCCTCGTCCGCTTCCTGCCGTGGGTCCGCCGGCTGCTCGGCCGGCCGACGGCGGCGGTCCTCCAACACCGGTACGCCGTCTGGCGGGGGCGGAACACCGAGCCGTGGACGGCCGTAGGCAAGGCTGCGTCGATCTTCGAACTGGTGGCGTCAGCCCCCTCGACCGCCCGCCGGGTACTCGCCGCGCACCCGGACGCGATCCTGAAGGTGGACCTGCCCGACGGGGCCGACCGCGACCTCGGTGACACCGTGCTGACACCAAACGGGTTGGCGGTCGGCGGGAAGGTGCTGTCCGACCCGAACGACGGCTTCAGTTTGTCCCGGTCGCCGAGCGGGTCCGGGTGGTGGCTGGTGCTGGGCGCGGAGCGGCTGACGCTCGACCGCCGGCTGACACCGGACGTGGTGACGCTGATCCGGGGGTGGGTGACGTACTGGGCGACGAAGCAGGTGCCACAGGCGGACGCCGCCGACCGGACGAACCCCGCGCGGGTGGCGAAGCTGCTGGCGGCGGTGGCGGTGGCGTGCCCGCTGTGCGGCGAGACATGCGCCTGCCGCGCGGGGCGCGTCGGCGAACCCTGGCCGCTGGGGTGAGGGCGCGCCGCGCCGGCGTCACCCCGCGCGGGTGTTCAACTGCGTGGTCAACTTGATGGCGGCGCTGAGTTGGTCGAGTTGGAAGTGCGGCCGCAGGTGGACGCTACACCGGTACGCGCCGGGCTTGCCGGGCACGTCGGCCACCTCCACGCGGGCCTCGCGGAGCGGGTACTTGGCCTTCATCTCGTGGGTGGCCGACTCGTTCCCGATGGTGTACCGCATGAACCACTTCCGCAGGTCTTCCTGGATGTCCTCCGGCCCGGTGAACGAGCCGATGCGGTCGCGGATCATCGCCTTCATGTAGTGCGCGATGCGGGACACGCACAGCATGTACTGCATCATGCCGGACAGCTTCGCGTTGGCGGTGGCGGTCGGCTCGTCGTAACTCCTCGGCTTTTGCACCGACGGCGTCGTGAAGAACGCGGCCTTGTCGGTGCCCGGCAGGTGGCACAGCGGGATCAGCCCGAGGTCGGACAGGTCCTTCTCTTGCCGATCGGTCAGGCTCACGTCGGTGACCGCGCGGGGGGTGTCGCCGAGGCCGTCGCCGAAGTCCAGCGCGGGCAGCCCGGAGACGACGCCGGCCGAATCGACCCCCGTGCGGGTGCCGCGGATCTCCGCCAGCCATGCCGACTCGGCGAACGCGCGAATGGCCACCGCGCCGAGGGCGAACGCCCCGTTCCCCCACAGGTACTCGCGGCCGTCGTGGGCGGCGGTGGCCTCGCGGAACGGGAACCGGTGGCCGTGCGCGCCCTTGTCGGTGTACGGCTCGCGGAGCAGCACCTTCGGCACGACCAGGCCGAGGAACCGGGTGTCCTCGCCGTCGCGGAGGCTCCGCCACTTGAGGTAGTCCGCCTGACCGAACGTCTTCGACAAGTCCATCGTCGGGTCGAGGTCGGCGTAGCTGTCCAGTTCGAGCAACCGCGGATCGACGCCGGCGATGAACGGGGCGAAGGCGGCGGCGGCCACCCCGGCGACGCCCCGCAAGGTGGACACGTCGTCCGTCGGGTGGTCGGGAAACGGCCGGTGGGTGACATCGTAGTTGCCGATGAGCAGCCCGAACGGCTCCCCGCCGGGGGTGTCGAACTCCTCGCTGTACACTTTCCGGAACAAGACGCTCTGGTCGAACTCCAGCGCCCGTTCCTGATCCTTGGTCAGGTCCTTCCAGGTGGCGTGCAGGACGCGGACCTTGATGTTCGCGCCGTCCGGCACCTGCTCGGTGAGGTACTTCAGCCCCCGCCACCCGGCTTCCAGTTTCTGGAGTTCGGGTTGGTGGAGGACGGCGTTCAACTGGTCCGTTAGCAGGTCGTCGATGCGGGCGACGGCGTCGTTCAGACGGATAACCAGTCGGTCCTTGGCGGTGGCGTCGGCGACAGGGGGACGCTCGCCGAACCAAGCGTGCAGCGCGTCCCCAATGTTATCGGCGGCGTGGAACTCGGCCATCCGGTTGGCGACGGGGGCCGCACTGCTGCCGAGCGGTTGGTTCAGCAGTTGGTCGAGAATCGAAACCGGCCGCACCGGTTCCGGGACCGCGACCGGGGCGGTCGTGGTGATGGCGTCGAACAGGTTAGCAGGGGCGCGGCGTGCCATGGGAAATGACCGGAGCCTACGGGCATGGAAGGCCGTGGAAGACCGAGCGATGCGGCGTTGATTGTCTCGCGTTCTTCCGGCCCGAAGGGCCGGTTCTTACAGCCCAGGCCGTGAGGCCTGGGTACACGGTTGAAGGAAGAACTCGGCCCTGATAAGGGCCGTTCGTGATTCGACGTGAACGGCCCTTTCAGGGCCGGGGAAACGGAACAATCCGATCCCCAGGCCTTACGGCCTGGGCTGTAAGAACCGGCCCTTCAGGCCGGAAGAATCTCGATCCTCACCCGCCGAGCGTCGGAATGCGGGCGACCATCCGCAGGGAGGTGGTCAACTCCTCGAACTGCAACCACGGCCGCAGGTGGGCGACGGCGTTGTACGACCCCGGCTTGCCGGGGATCTCGGCCACCGTCACGCGGGCCTCGGCCAGCGGGTACTTGGCCTTCATCTCCTGGCCGGCGTTCGGGTTGCCGTTCACGTAGTTCTTGATCCACCGGTTCAGCCAGTCCTCGCAGTCCTTCACTTCCATGAACGAGCCGATCTTGTCGCGGGCCATCACCTTCAGGTAGTGGGCGATGCGGCTGGTCGCCATGATGTACGGCAGGCGGGCGCTGATCTCGGCGTTCGCACTGGCCTCCGGGCGGTCGTACTTCTTCGGCTTCTGGGCGGTCTGGCCGCCGAAGAACACCGCGAAGTCCTCGTTCTTGTAGTGGCACAGCGGGAGGAAGCCGAGCTTGTCCAGTTCGGCCCCGCGGCGGTCGGTCAGGGCGATCTCGGTCGGGCACTTGGCGTCGGCCGCGCCGGTCTCGTCCATGAACACGTGGTTCGGCAGGCCGGCCACGGTGCCGCCCCCCTCGCGGCCGCGGATGGCGGTACACCAGCCATACTTGGCGAACGCCTCGGTCAACTTCGCGCCCATGACGTAGGCGGTGCCCATCCAGCAGTACTCGTCGTGCTGGAGTTCCTTGGCCCGGCCGGCGGTGTCCATGTCGCCTTCCTCGTACCGGAACTGCTCGACCGGTTTGGTCGCGTTCCCGTACGGCAGGCGGGCCAGGGTGCGGGGCAGGGTGAGGACAGTGAATCGGCTGTCCTCGCTCTCACGGAACGACTTCCACTTGGCGTATTCGACGGTGTCGAAGATCTTCGCCAGGTCGCGGGGCTTGGACAGGTCGGTCCACTTCTCGAACCCGAACAGGGCCGGGTCGGCGTTGGTGACGAACGGGCAGAAGGCGGCGGCGGCCACGTTCGACATCTTGCTGAGCAGCTCGACGTCTTCCGGGTGGTTGGTGAACTCGTACCCGCCGATGAGCGCGCCGTACGGCTCCCCGCCGGGGGTGCCGAACTCGTTCTCGTACAGCTTCTTGAAGATCTGCGACTGGTCGAACTCGACCGCCTTGTCCACGTCCTTGAACAGTTCCCGCTTGCCGACGTTCAGCACGCGAATCTTCAACTTGGTGCTGGTCTCGGAGTTCATGACTAAGTGGTGCAGGCCGCGGTAGCTGCCTTCGAGGGCCAGATAGTCCTTGTTGTGCATGACGGCGGCGAGCTGTTTCGACATGGCCGCGTCGATGGCCGCGATGGCCTGGTTGATCGTCTGGGACACGTTCTTGCTGTACGTGACCGTGCCCTTCAGTGCCTCGTCGGTGAGGGTGCGGATCAGTTCCTCGGCCCGCGACCGCTCGGTCTGCTTGGTGGCGGCCAGAACCTGATCGAGGAGTCCGCCGCCGGCGGCGTCCGTGGTGGTGGCCCCGGCGGTGCCGGCGGCTTGCTGTTCGGTGCTCATGGGTGCCTGGGGTGTGGGTCTGGTGTGTCGGTTCCCCCCTCCCCTAACGGGAGAGGGATTGTGTCTATGCTGGTTCCGCCCTCCCCTGGCGGGAGGGGGGAACAAATCCAACCCTCTCCCTAGGGAGCGGGGTT
>JBBRUO010000124.1:0-12321 GCA_038247725.1 Gemmatales bacterium | reverse complement strand
CGCGCCCCCCACCTTGCGACACTCTTTTACCGGTTTTTTTTGGTGGTGTTTTTTTTGTATCCGCGGGGTGGGGGGGTGGGCGGGCCGCCGGGGGTGGCCCCCCCGCAACCCCCGCGCGAAACCGGAACGAGGAGGCACGACGACCGCCCCTCCGGGGCTTGGGCGTTTTTCCCATGAGTACCAGGGGTTCCGTTCGCTTCGCTCGCTCCACCCCTGGCTACCGGCAACCGCACCTCCGGTGCGATAACGGGGCCGAACGATCCGCCAATGGGATTTCACATCACGTTGAAAGGGTTCCCCTCGTGGGTGCCCTCTTCGACCTTACTTCATCGGCGGCAGCGGCGGGGGCATCGGCGGGGCGGGCGGCAGTTGGTCCTTCGGCCACTCGTCCAGCTTCACCTCGATGGTCTCCAGGTTGTCGCCGCGGCGGACTTCCATGCGGACCGTCATGCCCGGCTTGGTCGTACTCATGAACTCCTGGTACGCCTTGATGCTGTAGATCGGCTCGCCGTCGATGAAGCTGACCAAGTCGTCCACCTTCAGCCCGGCCTTGACCGCCGGCGAGTCCGGGTACAGTTCGTCGATGTACGGGGCGGTGCTGGCCAGCACGTTCGGCACGAACTTGATGCCGGTGTACCCGCCGCGGCCGACCACCTTGATCGGCCGGTCCACCGGCTTGTAGGTGCCGGCCATCGCCTCGGTGACGAACTGCGGGATGCTGATCTCGCGGACCACTTCCTTGTCCTGCTCCTGGACCTTGAACTTCACGTCCACTTTCGCCGCGACGGGGATGGCGTAATTCATCCAGGTGTCGGTCAGGCTGTTCTTGATCTCCCGACCGATGAGGCCGAGCAGGTTCCCCTGGCGGTCGGTGAGCGGCCCGCCGCCCGCGCCGGGGTTGCAGCAGATGGCGTCCACCACGTACACGTCGCCGTGGTACGGGAAGTCGAAGATGCCCCGCCGCCCCTGCAGTTTGGAGTACGACATGACGCACCCCCGCTGGATGCTGACCGGCTCGTCCCGCATGGCGATCTCGAACTGGTTGCTGAACGCCAGCACCCAGTCGCCGACCCCGGCGGGCGGGCGGGCGGCGGCCGCCGTCACGTCGAAGAACGGCAGGTCCAGGCGGGACGGCTCCATCGGCTTCAGCCCCTCTTCAATGATCTTCAGCAGGGCCACGTCCAGTTCCGGCTCGGTGACGATCACCTTCGCCCGCATCCGCTGGCCGTTCGGCATGTGCAGGATGAGTTCGGACGTGTCCAGCGTCTGCGACGCGATGGTGAGGACGTACCCGTCCTTGGACACGATCACGCCGGTGCTGTAGTTGGTGACCCCGCGGAACCCGCCGGCCCCGAAGATCTTGACCACCTTCTCGTTCACCGACTTGGCCAACTTCTCGAACGAGTCGGCCGCGGGGGCGGCGGACGCGGCGAGGGCGACGGACGCGGCGAGGGCGAAGCGGAACATGGCGGGAAAACCGGGTGGGTGTGTTGGTGGATGACGAAGGAACTCACCCCAGAGACACAGAGAAGAAGGAAGAGAGTTCTGAACGCAAGATCCGTTCTCGTCTTCTCTGTGTCCCTGTGTCTCTGGGGTGAGTCTTTCCGAATCAAACTCACTTCTTGCCGAGGGTGTAGTTCTTGACGGTCAGGGTGGCGTACCGCCGGTCGCCGAACCGGCACTCGATGCGGGTCGGCAGCGTCACCCCGTTGGTGTCCTTGAAGTCGAAGAAGTACAGCTCGCACGGGTCTTCGTCCTTCGTGATCCGCGACTCCAACGCGATCAGTTGGCCGGACTTCTTGTCGAAGAAGAACTTGCCGTCGAACGCCCCGCCGGTGCGGATCACCTCGCAGTCCACCCGCAGCGACCGCAACTCGTCCGGGGCCTTGCCGTCGGCCGGCATCGGGTAGATCGGCTCCACCCCGCCGTGGACGAACTTCGGCACGATCTCCTCGTCGTTCGGGGCGAACCCCTTCTTCTGGAGCACCAGCATGCGACGGTACTGGTACAGGGCGACGTACAGGCCGCCGCTGCCCGTCGGCAGGAACAGTTCCGCCCCGCCGGCGTTGAGGGCGAGCGGTTTGACCGACTCGGTGACGCCGTTGAGCGTCATCGACACCACGGTCTCCTTGTCGTCGTTCCCCTTCCAGGCGACGGTGGCGTCGGTCCCCTTGCCCTCGTCGCGGACGAGTGTGCCGTCGAGGGACCAGTCGCCGTTGAAGGCGGACAGGTCGCCGGTCGCCTTCCGGAACTTCTCCATCAGTTCCTTCTGCGCTTCCTTGTTGAAGTGGAAGTTGGCGAACCCCCTCTTCGTCTCGAAAAGGGCCTTGGCCGGGGACTTGTCGATGCCAGGGTTCGGCGGCGGGCCGCCCGGTCGCGGGGCCGGGCCACCCGCCGGCTGGTTCGGGTCCTTCGCCTTGTCCATGTTCCCCATCAGGCGGACCAGTATGTCGCTCTTGGAGTTCGCCCGCCGGTAGGTCAGCGGCACCCGCCACCCGCTGGGGAAGATGCCGAGGACGTTCTTGAACTGGTTGGTACTGGTCATCGGGCGGCCGGCGAAGGCGACCAGTTGGTCGTCCGGGCGGAGGCCGCGGCGGAACGAATCGGACTCTTCCAGGATCTGGCCGACGATCATCCGGCTCAGGTCGCCGTCCTCGTCGGCGCTGGTCACCAGCGCGCCGAGGGTGGCGTGGTCGGTCTCCAGGCCGGCCTTCAGGTGGCCGAGGAAGTTCTTGATCTGGTTGATGCTGATGGCGTACCCGACGCCGGAGTTCACCCGCCCCCGCTTCTCGAACGACCCCCGCCCGTTGATGCCGATCAGTTGCCCCTTCATGTTGAACAGCGGGCCGCCGGAGTTGCCGGGGTTGATGCTCGTGTCGATCTGGATGCAGTCGGTGTACTCGAGCGTCCCTTTCCCTTCCGGCGGCTGGTAGCGGTTGACGCCGGACACCAGCCCGTAGGTGACGGTCGGGGTGAAGTCGAGGGCCAGGCCGAACGGGTTGCCCATCGCCAGCGACCAGTCGCCGGCCTTGACGGTGTCCGAGTCCGCCAGTTCGACGAACTTGAACTTCTCGCCCGGCTTGCGGGGCAGCAACTTCACCAGGGCCACGTCGCCGACCTTGTCGGTGCCGACGAGGACGGTGTCGTACAACTTGCCGTCGGCCAGCCCGCACTGCATGATCGGGCCGGTCGGCTGGACGACGTGGAAGTTGGTCAAGCAGTAGCCGTCTTCGGAGATGACGACGCCGGACCCGCACACCTGCCCGCCGAAGAAGCAGACGGCGGCGACGGCCGGCGTCACCTTCTGGATGACGGCCACCCGCTGGGCTTGCTCGTCGAGGACGATCTTGGGCACTTCGGCGCGGGTGGGGCCGGGGATCAGACAGACGCCGGCGGCGGTGACGGCGGCCGCCCACGTCACCGGGCGGCGGATCAGGCGAGCGAGCATTGGGGGGGTGTCCTCGTCTGCGGGGGAAATCTGACTTCGGAGGGCGAGGTTTCCGGGAGGGCGAGGCTCCCGCCGAGCGAATCACATCGGCGGCTCGGCGGGAGCCTCGCCCTCCCAAGCGGCGCGTTACTTCTGCAGCCGGGCGTCGGCGAGGTCCAGGTGGCTGCCGCTGAACAGGCTGTCGCGGCTGACCGCGACCTTCAACTCCTTCACGTCCTTCACGTTCAGGGTCACTTCCTTCACCGCGTCGCCCCGTTTGTATGTCTGGGTCAGCAGCACGCGGCCGTCGGCGGACACGACCAGTTTCGCGGCGCTGTTGACGTTCGCCTCGCGGCCCTCGTCGTCGATGCCGATGACCGCCTTGAACTCGCGGTAATCGCCGTTCAGCTTGTACGTCAGCGTCGTCTCCGGGTACACCCACAGCCCCTTCTGGTACACCCGGCCGGCCAGCCGCAGGGGGGTGTTGCCGAACACCTTATCTTTCAAGTACGGCACCGACGGCTCGTCGGCCGCCGCGGGCGGGGCGGCGACGACGGCCTCCAGGTCGCTCAGGAACGTCACGTTCCCGGAGCTGAAGTCCAACTTCGACACCGCGTCCAGCGTCTTGTACCGCACCGTCGCGCCGGCCACCGTCTTAACCGTCAGCCCACTCCCCTCGACCGTCACCGCCTGGGCGAACAGCAGGTTGCCGAACACGTCCAGCACCTTGCACACGGTCGGCGGGACGACGGCGGAGGGCGGCTGGTTGAACACCAGCCCGCCGCCGGCGCGGGTGAGCGGGTACGTCACCGTCTCGTCGGCCTCATTCAGGAAGACGATCCGGTCGCCGGCCTCGTTCCCCTCCAGGATGGTCCCCCGAAGCGGGTCCAGTCGGTCGTCCGACAGGAACACGAACAGATCCCGCTTGCCCCGGTCGGCGATCAACTTCTTCCACCGCACCCGCGCCGCCAGGTCGTGCGCGTCACGGCACAAATAGAAGACGCTCGTCATCGGCAAATCCAACTCCGGGGGGGCGACCGACCCGGCGGCGAGGGGGGTGACGGACACCACCTTCTTCGGCAGCTTGAAGCCGGTGACGCGGAGGGTAGACCCGTCGGTCAGCTCCAGCTCGTCGTATTTCGTGTCGGGCGGCAGGGCGATCACCTTCGCCCCCAAGTCCACGGCGGCCATGTCTTTAACCGAAATCTTCACCGTCTCCGACCCGTCCTTGACCGTGACGGACTGGGCGTCCACGCCGACGAGCGTGCCCTTGGACGTCTTCCCGGACAGCAGGGTGATGTCGGCGGCGGTCAGGGTGCCGACGGCGAGGGCGGCGAACAGCGGGCCGGCGAACAGGGAGCGGGTCATCGGGGAAACCCTACGGGCGTGCGGGCGGAGGATATCAGGATTGTCGGGCGCGGGCGGTCGGAAATCCATAGCGGAACCGGCGGAATCGCCCCCGGTTGTTACCGGACGCCGGCGTGAAGATTCCGTGTCGAGCGGCTGGATCGCCCCGCACCCGACCCCCCGCTGATAATACAACTGCATCCCGCGTGCGCAACCCGCCCCGCTACCGGGGCGTTGTCCGCGGACGGTCCAGAACTCCACCGGGGTGCCCGATGATTCGCCACGGCCTCGCCCTCACCTCCCTGCTGGTCGCGGCGTCGGTCGCCGGCGCGTGGAACGACCTGGGACACATGGTCGTCGCCCGGTTGGCCTGGCAGAACCTCACGGCCGCCGAGCGGGCGAAAGTGGTCGGCTACCTGAAGTCTCACCCGCACGCCGTGGAATTCCTGAAGGCCAGGCGGCCCGAGAACATCCCGGAAGACGAGTGGGTGTTTCTGCGGGCGGCGACGTGGGCCGACTGGGTGCGGTCGCACCACGCCAAGGAGTTCAACGTCGGCGAACGGCATTACATCAATTACCCCGTCAAGGCCCCCGGGAGTTCGGTCGCGGCCCCGGAACCGGACGAAAAGGCGGAGAACGTCGTCAGCGGGATCACCAACCAATTCAAGGTCGCCACAGCCGGCGGCGATCAGGCGACGCGAGCGGTCGCCATCACCTGGCTGTTCCATCTCGTCGGCGACATCCACCAACCGCTGCACGCCGTGGCCCTGTTCAGCGACACCTTTCCGCAGGGCGACCGCGGCGGCAACCTGTCCACCGTTCGCATCGCCGGCGGCGGGGTGGTTCGCCTGCATTCGTTCTGGGACGGGTTGCTCGGCTCGACCGTCAGCCGCGCGGAGACCCTGAAGGGCGCGCTGGAGGTGAGCAAACTGGGCGACGGCGACCAGGGCCTCGCGAAGGAGTTGAGTGACCACACCACGCCGGCCTCTTGGGCCAAGGAGTCGGCGGCGGTGGCGACGGCGGTCGTCTACCGCAACGGCGTATTGAAGCCCGCCAACACGACCACCCGGCCGAAGGACGCGGACATCCCCACCACCCCGGACGACTACGGCGCGAAGGCGGGCGAGGCGGCCCGCCGAAGGGTTTACTCGGCCGGCAAGCGGCTGGCTGAGGTGCTGCGACAGGTCATCCAGGCGAACGACAAGGGCTGATCGCTTTCACCCCCACGAGGACCGAATTCATGCGCTGGATCGCCCCACTGGTGTTGCTGTCCGTGGCAATCGCCGTGACCGCCGCCGAGCCGACCGTCTTGAAACCGTACACCCAACCGACGCTGATCGCCCACCGGGGCGCGTCGTTCGACGCGCCGGAACACACGCTCGAGGCCTACGCGCTCGCGCTCAAGCAGGGGGCCGATTTCGTCGAGCCGGACCTGCAAGTGACGAAAGACGGGGTGCTGGTCTGCCTCCACGACACCACCCTGGAACGCACCACCGACGTGGCCAAGGTGTTCCCGGATCGGGCCACGGAGGTGAAGGGCCGCAAGACGTGGACGGTGGCCGCGTTCACCCTCGCCGAGATCAAGAAACTGGACGCCGGGTCGTGGAAGGACGCCCAGTTCAAAGGCGCGACGGTGCCGACGTTCCAGGAGATGATCGACCTCGTGAAGGGGAAGGCCGGCCTCATTCCGGAGACGAAAGCCCCGGAGGTGTACGGCAAACTCGGCCTGAACATGGAAAAGCTGCTGATGGAGGCGCTGAAGAAGAACAAGTTGGACGCGCCCGGTGCCGACCCGAAGACGCCGGTGATTATTCAGTCGTTCAGCGCCGCCAGCCTGAAGTTGCTCCGCAAGGACCACGGGTGCAAGCTGCCGCTGGTGTACTTGCCGCCGGCCGCTGAGACGACGCCGGAGGGGCTGAAGGCGATGACGGCGTTCGCCGACGGCGTGGCCCCCAACAAAGCCGTGGTGCTGGCTCGCCCGCAACTGGTCGCGGACGCGCACGCGCTCGGCCTGAGCGTCACGGTGTGGACGTTCCGCAGCGGCCAGACGGGCAAGTTCAAGTCGGTGACGGACGAGATGGCCCACTTCCTGACGGTGTTGAAGGTGGACGCCGTCTTCACCGACAACCCGGACCAGTTCCCGAGGGAGTAAGGAGTAAGGCACCGGCGGCAAGGAAGAATCCCGGTCGAGTTGAAGCGGTTCCGCCGTCTTCCGTGGCCTGACTCTCTCTCCAGCGTCGGGCCGAGCCGCTTGTGTGGTTCGGCCCGACTCGGGAGAGTCAGGCCACGGAGACTGGTACGCCCGGTCGATCATTTTCCCGCTATTGCCCAAGGCGTTCGGCGGGTGAAAGTTGACCCGTCCGGAAGGCACCCCTCTTCAGCCCGAAGGGCTGTCTCCTCTAGCCCAGGCCTCCGGCCTGGGTACTCGATGGTTTTGACTTCGACCCTGAAAGGGTCGATCGGGTGCGGGAGAGAGCCTTTCAGGCTCCCAAATTCCACGTCCGCGAACCCAGGCCGGAGGCATAACACCGTCCGCCCCGAACGACCCTTCCGCCGGCCAAATCCGCTGGAATTCCTTGGCGTTCCTGACGATCTACTCTTTTGGTAGTCATCTACCAACATGGCAGATCAAAAACAGGGTCACGGGGCGAAAGCGATGACAGAAATGAGAGCGAAAGGCACGGGCAGTTACGACGCCAAAACGAAGTGTTGGCGTCTCCGAGGACAAGGGATTCACGTCACCTTGAAGCAACTCGAACTCCGCTACAACGTGACGTTCACCCAGACCGAGCCGAACAAACTCAAGAAGGAGTCGTCGCCGTACTGGCGTCGGTTCTTGCAGGACGCAGAGGACGCAGCGGTCGTAGCCGCGAAGGACGTAGAGGCGTCCCAGAAGTCCGCCTCGCTGCGATCTCGGATATCTGGCATGATCGACCGCTTGCGGCAAGAGAACGCGGCAAATCCGCTTGTAGAGCATCTGACGGCCCTTCTCTCCGCCCCTCTGCCCGCCATCCCCGACTTCGGCCTACTCGGAACCGTCGAATCGTGCTTTCAGCCGCCCGACGATGACCTTTCTCGCGTGACCATCGCCACCGAGGTGAAGATCACGCTGGCACGAATCGCGGAGCGGGCGAAGAACTCTGCTTATTACCAGGCACGGCAAGCCCTCGACATGCTGTCCGAGGTGGCAGGCCACTTAGCTCCCGACATGCTCCGAGTGGATCACTGGCGTGCGTTCTTCGTGAAGGTGACGACGAACGAGAATTGGAACGCCCGGACGCAACGCAACATCGTGCGTAACGCCAAGCATTTCCTAATGGTACTTGAGCAAGAACGAGGCGTGAGCTATGCCTTTATTCGCTCCAAATCGTTCGCAATCAAAGCGGGCGACGGGCAGAAGATCAAGTACACCGAGGCCGAAGTGAGGACCGCCCTCGAACACGCCACCGGCCTTGACCGGCTTCAACTCTTGCTCGGCTTGAATGCCGGCATGTACGTCGGCGACATGGTGTTATTACGACCCGACATGATCCAAGGCGATTATGTGGTCTGGCGTCGGGCGAAGTTGGGGACGACCGCTCCGAGGCTCCGCCATCGCCTCTGGGCGGAGACCATGAAGGCTCTTTCCGCCTACACGTTCGACGCCACAGAACACCGACTACAACAGACGTTCAAGCGGTTCCGCTTGCTACATCTGCTGCCCGAACATAAGGCGTTGCGGAAGTCCGTCACGCAGCTTATCAAAGACCGTGTGGGCGACGACGAATCGAGATATTACAGGGGCGAAATGAAGGGCGGTGTCCACATGGAAAACTACATCGAACGCCGTCTCGGCGATGTGGAGCAGACGCAACTTGACAAGGCCACCGACGCCATCGCCACCATGTTCGGCATGTAACGAAGCAGTGTCATAGTCATAATCTCGAAGCCCCGCTGATTTCTTCAGCGGGCTTTACTATTATATAATGACCACTACTCTCATGTCGAAGGAAGACCAATATGCCCATGAATCCCAGACCCGCCGAACTCCCGCTTCTGTACACGATCAAGCAGGCGACCCAGTTGCTCAATTTATGTGACGCGAGTGTTCGCCATATGATCCGCGACGGCATGATAAAGATTACGCGACCTTACAAGAATCCCAGAATTCCGCACTCTGAGATCGTTCGTCTCACCACGCCGGCGGCGGAGTAATACAACTATCACAACTACAAGGACGACATGAAGGTGTACAAGACATACAAACACAATGAAGGCTATCTTCAGTGCAGGCACGACGGCAAGAAATGGTTGTATCATCGTGTCATCTACGAAGCTCATTTCGGGACCATCCCAGAGGGTCACGACATCCATCATCGGAACGGCGACCGGACCGACAATCGCATTGAGAACTTGCAGTGTCTCCCTCACGGCGAGCACATTCGTTGGCAATGGGAAGAGAAACGAAGACTCAAGAGGCTCAAGGGAAACGGCGATAATAAAGCGACGTGATGTTAACGAAAATGCTCCGCGAAGCGAACGCCACGACGCGGAGCAAAACCTTGAGTGCCATGTAGTGTACGACATAGCACGTTGTAAGATAGTATGAGCACATGAAAAAGCCTCTCGAAGGGCACAACTCTTCGAGAGGCAGTGGAATCATCAATATGGAGTTGATGATGGTAATCGTCACATAGGAGGTGACAATGGTACATATCGACCCGCCAGTCGAATTCCATCAATGTAATCCGCGACAAGTATGCAAATACTGGGCACACAATCTAAGGCTCAATGCTGACCGCGAGATACCGATAACATGTCGCGACCCGCGATGTTCCCTTGGCTGTTACCAAAAGTATCGCCAAAAGGAAGCATCCATATTACAGCGATTCTTAACGAAGCAACTTCCGTCTGAATGTCAATCATACAGGGGCAATCTTACGCTCCGACCTCACGCCACGGTCAGCGATCATAAGGCGGTTGTGAGTGGCTTTTTCGAGCGAATACGCTACCGCCAGAGACGCGATAAGGTCGTCGTGCGGGCTTATCTCACCGCCCATGTGACAGAGCAAGGACAGCATTACGACATCATCGTATATTCTGATCTGAGCAAAGCGAAGCTCCGCGAGGTTGTCCGGGAATCTTGGCTGAATGCCGGTGGCTTGCGATATTCGATTGTCGGGTTGACCGACGAAGATGACCAAATCAAGGCGGCGAAATACAACGCAAAGGACACCGAAGCGGAGCGGCGGAAGTATCAATATTTGCCCGCCAAGAACGGCATTCATCTTACACGAAACAGTCATGACTTTTTTGGTGACACCAGCAAGGAACGACTATGGAAAGACTGTATCTCGACATGGTTCCCGCAGGACGAAAGTAAGGACATTACTTCGACATCGGACGACGTGGAAGCGTCCAATATAAGTAAGGGGTTTTACCGAAATAATTCACCCCATTTTCACCCCCAAAACGACCTCCCAAACAGCCTCCAAACAGCCGCCATTACCGACGACATTACCGACCTCCAAACAGACGATATTCTCGAACTGGACAAGCGTTTTCGTCGTGCTAAGGACGTTGATAACAAGGTGAAGGATTACGCCCTTTCTTTGGTTCGGAGGCACTTGCCTAAGACGCCAGAATCATCGATGACCATTCGCGACCTTAGCCGCCGAATATCCATACCAGTTGGTTGGCTGACGACCTTACTTGAAGTGACTGAGGGCGTCGTGCGAGACGGCAATAATCGAGTCTTCATGCCAGTGTTACCGGGAAGTGTCCTTACGACCGGCACGCCGGTCGTATTGAGCGAACGCAGTGAGCGATATCAGAGTTTCCCATGAGCACCCAGACGCCCGCAGCACGCCGCAACACATCGCCCTTGCTCACTTGCCCGGCGAAGCCGTTTGAGTTGAGCAGACGCGATCCTGTGCGATTCTGTGCGGCATCAACCAGGACGCCACCGAGGACGCGGCAAACATTCTGCCTTTTGGCGGCTGACCGGATCGGCTCTCGGCTTCGAGAGAACTCAGCGATATTACTACATTAATTCACCTAAACCTTGAAGGACTCTTTCCCATGAATAAGCCGACCTATACTCCGCAGACGTTACAACAGGCAAAGATGTGGTGTGATCTCGAATTGCTTGAACATCAACGCCATACTCGTCAACTTGAACTTGATTTCGCTTTCAAGCAAGGTTCCAAGGCATTCCAGCATGTGGACCATGAGAGGCGTTATTATTGGGAAGGAGTTGAGCAGCGAATCGTAAAAGGCTCACGTCTTGTGGATGCCCGTCAGTCCGAGCATGACGCACGCAAGGGACCATCGACGTACATCGTGCACAACGGTATGCAGATAATGGTTTCAGACCTTGACTTTTGGCTGCTTCCGTAACATCGCAGGAGGACGCAACCAGTCGCCCATGCTCAGTTAGCCGGCGTAGCCGTTTGAGTTGATCCTGAGCGATTCTGTGCGACGTGTGCGGCATCATGACCAAAGTGTGATATCACACTTTGAACACGCCATGTCGGCGACCAACGTGATTTAAACAATTTGCCTTTCACACGCAGACCGGATAGGCTCTCGTTCGCTAAAATCTCTTGCATTCGTAGGTTCAACGCGACAGGGTATATCCAGTAGATACACCCTTGACGGCCGCAAGGGTGTAGGTAGTACCGACGCCCCCCACCCCATACGGTCATTATGTTGGGGCGTTTTCGTGTCAGACCTACACGCCTCCCGATCTTTTCCCAACTGGTTTTCCACTTAAGTTAGCACATGATGTGACATGATGTTATAACCGATCCGAGGATAAATACTTGTATAACGTCAACGCTCTTGAGGAACAACATGAACACGACCAATATCACATTCAACCAGCAAAGAACCGCTGCCATTGTCAGCCGCCTTGAGATGGTTAAGTTGCGTCAGATGCAGCGATTACATCCGAACAAACGAGCGTTCTATGACCGTGTTGCTGCGTACATGGAGACGACCGGATTTGATTTCGATGCCACTTGCGGTCTTGTCACCCAGGAACGTTCGCAGGCATATTCCGCTGAGCACAAAGAGAAGACTCGAATTCAATACAGGTCTTCGACGTACTGATATTCAGACGACCTTGATATCGGCTTAGTCAGCCGATTTGGAACTACCCGAATGCCACCAGGACGCCACCAGGGCGACGACCTCCAGAACGTGCCTAACCCCTCTTTGGCAGGAATCTTTGGCAGAACAGGGCGGTTTCGCCTCGCAACTGCCAAGTCCGCCCCTAAAATCCCCAGGGAATTCCAGTGCGGATTAGGCCGGAGGCCTGGGCCGGAGGCCTGGGCTGGAGGAGACAGCCCTTCGGGCTGAAAACAAGCCACCCCATCGCCGTGGGGATGATTCCTCGCCGAACGACTCGCCCCGCAGTCGCCTCACCGTTTGCCGGTCGGCAGGCGGTACAGCTTGTCCCACTGGCTCGGCTCGCCGGGGAGGGTCACGCCGGGGACGCTCAGGTCGTGTTCGCGGGCCAGTTCCAGCATCTTCCGCGGGTACTCCGGCCACTTGCCGGCCAACTT
>JBBRUO010000123.1:0-12397 GCA_038247725.1 Gemmatales bacterium | reverse complement strand
TCGTCCGCGTTCCTCTGATTTGAACGGGACCGACTCACTTCGGGTTAGACTGCAGCAGGTTCTCGGCTTTCGCGACCAGGGCTTTCATCTCGGCGGTGGGGTCGTCGGCGTACAGTTCGATGACATCGCGGCAGGCGATGCGGAGGAGGCGGCCGTACTTGTTGCCCTCGACGACGGGGTCGTTACCGGCCTTGGCTTCGGCCAATTTCGCCTCGGCGTCGGCCAGCCGCGCGGCCACTTTGGCGACGCGGTCGGTGGCCGCCTGGGATTCCTTCGTGGCGTCGGTCGGGATGGCGGATCGCTGCTCGGCGGCCAGCAGGTGCCAGCGGAGTTTGTCCGGCTTCCCGTCCGTCTCCTTGGCCAGTTGGTCCCACACCTGCCGCGCCTTGAGCGGGTCGCTCAGGGCGGTCAGCCGCACGGCCTTCACCGCCGGCCACTCCGGGTCGGTCGGCTCGTACTTCGTGCGGTCGTCGGCGTCGGCGGCGGCTCGCGCCTTCGCCACCGCCCGCGCCCGGTTCAGTTCGGCGGGGACGGCGGCCAGTTCGGTCAGGCGGCGGTCGGCGGCCCAGCGGAAGGCGGCCTTGTTCGTCTCGTCGTCGTTCCCGTAGTTCGCCGGCGGCGTGTCCGGGAACTTGTCGCGGGCGGCGGCCCAGGCGTCCTTGGCGCGGGCCAGGTTGCCGGCCTTCTCCGCTTCGAGTGCCGCCCACACGTTGTCCAGCGCGGTCGCGTCTTCCCACTCCGCCTGGGGCGTGCGGAATTTGCTGTTGAAGCGGTTGGTCAGTTGCGTCTCGCCGCGCTTCCCGCGCTCGTCCCGGAACACCGCGCGGACTTTCTCCACGCGGGGGTCGGCGTTCGTGCCGTGGGCCGCCAGGAACCGCTTGGCGGCGTCCAGTTTGTCCGGCGCGACTTCGTACTCGGCGTAGGCGGCGTCGAACCCCTTCGGCAGGCTGAACCACACCGCCGCCCCGATCACCACCGCCAGAACGCTTCCCAGACCGACCGCCTTCACCCACGTCCGCTGGGCGAACGGGACGTACTTGACCTTCTTCTTTTTCTTCTTGGTGCCCTTGAGGGCGCGGGCGGCCTCGCGGTCCTCGTCGGTGATGGCCCGGTCGCCGAGTGGTCGGTCGATCCGGCGCGCGCTGGCGGCGGCCGCGCCGAGGCTGGCCTTCGACTCCATCTTGGTGAAGATGTCCTGGATCGTCTGTTTCACGCGGATGGCGTCCAGCGGGCGGTCCTCCGGCTTCTTCTCCATCAGGTGCAGGATCAGGCTTTCCACTTGCGGCGGCAGGTCGGCCACCAGCCGGCTGGGGCGGGGCGGCTTATCGGTCACCTGCTTCATGAACATGTCCACCGTGCTCTCGGCGGTGAACGGCTTCCGCCCGGTGATGAGTTCGAAGAAGACGATGCCGAGGGAGTACAGGTCGGACCGCGGGGTCAGGTCGCGGACCCCCTTGCACTGCTCCGGACTCATGTACGCGGCCGTGCCGATGGTGCTGTTCGCCCCGGTGAGGGCGGTCACGTCGGTGTCCTTGGCGATGCCGAAGTCGGTCAACTTCAGCACCCCGTCGCGGCCGAGCATCAGGTTCGACGGCTTCAGGTCGCGGTGGATGATGCGCTGATCGTGCGCGTATTGCAGGGCGTCGCACAGTTGCGCGCCGTACTCCAGCACGGCCTCCCAACTGAGCCGCCCGCCGCGGGCCAGCGTCTTCTCCATCGACTCGCCGTCCACGTACTCCATGGCGATGAACGGCGTCTGGCGGTACTTGCCGGTGGCCAGCAGGCGGACGATGTGCGGGTGGCGGAGTTGTTTGAGGATGGCCGCCTCGCGGTCGAACCGGGCCATCGCCGATTCGTTCCCGAGTAGGCCGAGGGAGACCACCTTCAGCGCCGCCGGGATGAGCGTCCCCTTGCGGTCGAAGCGGGCCAGATAGACGCTCCCCATAGCCCCGCTGCCGAGTTCCTTCTCGATGAAAAACGGGCCGATCTGCTGACCGATCAACATGACCGCGACTCCGGGCGGCGGGGGTATGGGGGCCGCACACGAGCTATTGTATCGCCGCGAGTCCGGCGTGGGGGGATGAACTGGGGCGCGGCGTGACGGCGTGGCGGCAAAAGTTTCTGGCGGTCCGCAGTTCTGGCTCGGCCGGAGGTTGATGAAGACCTCACTCTCCGGGACGAAGAGCGGGCCGGGGGGTGAGGTCTTCCGCCTGGCCAGAACGATTTGCCGCACCCGTCACCCGTCGTCTTTGATGTCCTTGTACAGGTCCGGCTTGCCGAACTGCGTCGGGTCGAAGGTGCCGCGGACCTCGGACTCGAGCATCCGCATGCGGGCCTCCATCTCGCGGAACTTCGCCTCCATCGTCAGCAGCTTCGACGCCGTGTCGTCCTTCGGCCGGGGGCGGGGCACCTCCGGGTAATCCAGTTGCCGCTGGAGCGCGGCGAACAGGAACAGCGGGTCGCGGCCCCGGCTGGCGGCGGCGATCTTGCCGTCCTTCTCCCCGAACAGCGGCGGCACCGGCGGCACGTAGTCCGGCTCCGTCCGCCGCTTGTACGCCACATACGCCTCGGACCGCAGGTACACCAGATCCGCGAAGTCGATCACCCCCACCTGCCGGCGGACCATGTCGGCGTAGGCGGCCCACACCGCCGGGTAGAACGGGTCTTTCCCGATGGCCGCCAGCCCCTCGTCGTACCCCAAGCGGTTCCGCGACAGGGTCTCGAACTGGTACACGAACAGCCCGGCGTGCCCTGGGGTGCCGGCCTTGTACGTCGCCTCCCGCTCCAGCACCAGCAGTGCCTCGCCCATCGTGAACTTGTGGTTGTCCCGCTCGGCCTGCCGGACGACGAACGCCTGGAACGGCGTGAAGTAGTGTGCCAGGCGGAGGTACCCGGTGCCGAGCAGGCCGGAGTGCCGCATCTCGGTGGCCAGGAACTGCACCGCCGTCGGCAGGCGGGTACTGGACAACAACTCTTCGGGCAGGCGGGCGAGGATGTCCTGCGCCGGCATGTTCGCGGCCAGGCGGTCGCGGAACACGCGGTAGAAGTACGCCTGCTCGATGCACTCGTCGCGGTCCGGGGGCGTGCCGTCGGTCATGCCGTCATGATAGGACCGGCGGCCGGGCGAGGCCCCGTCACTCGCCGACCGTCGTCCCCAGTAGCGTGAGGAAGGCGGCCAGCCACGCGGGGTGCGCGGGCCACGCCGGGGCGGTCACGAGGTTGCCATCCACGTGCGCCTCCGTCACCGCCAACTCGACGAACTGACCGCCGGCCAGCGCCACCTCCGGCGCGCACGCCGGGTACGCGCTGCACGTCCGCCCGTTCAGCACCCCGGCCGCCGCCAGCAGTTGCGCCCCGTGGCACACCGCCGCCACCGGCTTGTTGGTGTCGAAGAAGTGGCGGACCGTCTGCAGCACCTCGGCGTTCAGCCGCAGGTACTCCGGTGCCCGCCCGCCGGGGATCACGAGGGCGTCGTAGTCCTCGGCCCGGACGCCGGCGTAGGTGGCGTTCAGGGTGAACAGGTGGCCGGGCTTTTCGGAGTACGTCTGGTCCCCCTCGAAGTCGTGGATCGCGGTGCGAACCGTCTCCCCGGCGGTCTTGCCGGGGCAGACCGCGTGAACGGTGTGCCCGACCATCCGCAGCGCCTGGAACGGCACCATCACCTCGTAATCCTCGACATAGTCGCCGACCAGCATCAGGATCGTTTTCATTCCAGCCCTCGCGACGGGTACCGCCGATTAGACTACGGACAGACTGACGGAAGTGCGACCGGAGAAGGCCCACGACACGGGCGCGTCACGCCTTGCCGAACAGGAGCGTCATCGCCTCGGACACGTCGGCGAACCGCTTGCCACCTTGCAGCAGCTTGTCGAGTTTCTCCCGCGCCTCGATGGGCGACAGGCCGAGGGCCATGAGCGCCAGGTACACGTCCTCGATCACCTGGCCACTGGGCAACCCGGAGGCTTCCGGCGTCGGCTCGGCGGCGGCGGCCGGCTTGCGCGGCTTCTTCTCCTTCGCCGGCGGCTCGACCGTGACGGCGGTGCCGGGCAGCGCGTCCACGGTGTCCCCGGACGCGACGGCGAACGGCCCGACCTTCCGCTTCAGCGTGGTGATGATTTGCTCGGCGGTGGTGGCCCCGATGCCGGGCAACGTGGTCAACCACTTGGCGTCTTGCCGGGCGATGGCGTCGGCGATCTCCCGCACTCCCCGGCACATGGCCTTGAGCGCCTTCTTCACGCCGATCTTGTCCACCGAACAGAACAGTTCGAAGAACTCCAACTCGGCGGCAGTGGTGAAACCGATCTTGCGGGGGACGAACCGGCTGCCGCCGCTGTTCCCTTCGAGGTACTCGGTGATGTGCAGCGTCACGTCCTGCCCGGTGCGGAGTTGCAGTTGCCGCCGCACCGACTCCGGCACCAGCACCTGATACTCGAACGGCCCGACCTCGACGCGGAGGTCGTCCTCGAATACGCGGGTCAGGGTGCCGGTCATCTTGGTAATCATGTGGCGTCTTCGAGTGTTTCGCGGGCGTCGGTTCCTAGCAGGGCGGCCATGTTCACGCCGGTGAAGGTGGCGGACCGCGCCCCCTGGACGATGTGCCCGCCGGCGAAGTAGTGGCACAGGGCGATGCCGAGCGCGTCGGACACGTCGTGCGGTTCCGGCAGCTTGGTCAGGTGCAACTCCCGCATGATGCAGTGCTGCATCTGCTCCTTGCTGGCGCGGCCGTGCCCGGTGACGAGCTTCTTCACCTGGGTACTGGCGTAGCTGAACACCGGCACGCCTTTCTGCGCCCCCGCCAGGAAGAAGCACCCCCGCGCGTGGGCCATGAGGATGGCCGTCCGCGGGTGGTCGTAGTGGGCGTACAGTTGTTCCACGCACACCGCCGAGGGTGACCACTGGTCGATCACATCCACCACGCCATCGTAAAGCGCCTTCAGCCGTTCCGACATGTCAGCGGGATCGCGACCTTCCGCGGAACGGATGACGCCGGCCTCCACCGCACGCGGCCCGCCCGGGGTGATTTCGAGGACGCCGTAGCCAGTCACTTGGAGGCCGGGATCGAGGCCGAGGATGCGTCGGGGGGTGTCGGACATGGCGACGGCTCCGGGGCGGACGGATTTCCGTCTTCATCGACAATGGGCGGCGACGGCTTGACAGAAAATAGTAAACATTAGGATAGTTAAAAAAGGCCCGCACAGCACGCGGAGAAGTCGCAGATGAAGCCATGATAACAACAAGATTATTGATTTTTTCTTGTCCTGCCTTCGTCCGCGTCTTCTCCGCGTCCTCTGTGATCTGCTTTGATTCTCCACCTCCTGCGGGCTGTATTGTGCATGTCACGCATATAGCTCGATGGCCTTGACGATCTCGCTCAGTTCGTTCGGCACCTGGACGGCGCGGTTGGCGAAGTTGGCGCGGCGGACGCCGCGCTTGCCGAGGACGTCCTCGAACATCTTCGGGTCGCTGCTGTGGTACGCGACGGTCGCGGTCGGGTCTTTGAGTAGGTGCGCGGTCAAGATGCAGACCACCCGCTCGCCGGGGTCGATGACGCCCTCGCGAACGAGCTTCAGCAGCCCGGCCACACTCGCGGCACTGGCCGGTTCGCAACCGAGGCCGCCGGCCCCGATCTTCGCCTTGGCGTCCAGGATTTCCCCGTCGTTCACCTCGCGGACCACGCCGCCGCACCGCTCCAGGGACCGCAGCGCCTTGGGCAGGTTCACCGGGCGGTTGATCTCGATGGCGCTGGCCAGCGTGTCGGCCCGCTTGTCGGCGTCGTCGAGGTACTTCATATACACGCCGATCTTGCGGTCGTCCGGCACGCCGCCGTTCCACCGCACGCCGTTGCGGTCGTAGAGCTGGTAAAAGGTGTCCGCGCCGGCGGCGTTAATGACCGCGATCCGGGGCGTCTTTTTGATGAGCCCCAACTCCATCAACTCGATGAACGCCTTGCCGAAGGCGGACGTGTTGCCGAGGTTGCCGCCGGGCACGACGATCCAATCCGGCACCTCCCACCGCAAGGCTTCCAGCACCCGGAACATGACCGACTTCTGCCCTTCCAGGCGGAACGGATTGATACTGTTCACCAGATAGATGCCGAGTTGCCGCGACACTTCTTGCACTCGTCGCAGCGCGTCGTCGAAGTCCCCGGCGATCTGCACTGTCAACGCGCCGTGTTCGAGGGCCTGGCTCAGTTTGCCGTAACTGATTTTGCCACTGCCGATGAAGACGACCGCCCGCATGAGCGTGCCGGCGGCGCAATAGATCGCCAAACTCGCCGAGGTGTTGCCGGTGCTGGCACAGGCGGCCCGCCGCGCGCCGACCATTTGCGCGTGGGTGAAGGCGGCCGTCATGCCGTTGTCCTTGAAACTCCCCGACGGATTCATGCCCTCGTATTGCAGGTAGGTGTTGCCCGGCTTCATGCCGCAGTATTGCGCCACCCCGTCGGCCTTCTGGCAGAGCGTCTGCCCCTCGCCAATGGTCACCACCTTGGCATCCGGCGCGAACGGAAACAACTCGCGAAATCGCCACACGCCGGAGAAGTCGAGCGGGTCGGTGCGGTTCGCCCACTTCGACTCGAAGTGTTTCAAAGAGGCGGGCACCGGCAGCCGGTCCCAGTCGTAGGCGACGTCGAGCAGGCCGCCGCACTTGGGGCACTCGAAGGCGGTGCCGGCCAGGTCCACGGTGGTGCCGCAGTGGGGGTGGATGCAGCGCTGGAAGGCGACGTCGGGCACGGGGCGAGATCCTGAAACGGTGGGAGCAGCCGACGCCCGGACTTTACCAGATCGGCGTCGAAATGACGAGACGGGATGGGCGGCGGGGCCCGCGGTGGGTGCGGCAAAACAGTCTGGCGGTCGGAAGTTCTGGCCCGGCCGGCGGCTGATGAAGACCTCACCCCCCGGCCCCCTCTCCGTCCCGGAGAGGGGGTGGTCAACCCGCACCGGTGGAACGGGCGTGCGGCGTGAGGAACTGAACCACGCAGGAAAACCAAGTCGGAAATACGGTTGCACGGCGACGTTTCCCGTTTGAACACCCCCTCTCCGATAAGTCCGAAACACCAGTCCGAGACGGAGAGGGGGCCGGGGGGGTGAGGTCTTCCGCCTGGCCAGAACGATTTGCCGCACCCGTCGCAGTCCCGTTCGCCGGCCGGGTTTTTTGCCCCGTCCGCCGGTTTTCCCGCCGTCCGTGAGCTATGGTCGCAGTACGGGTGGGCGTTAACCAACGGAAACACGTCGGGGGGATCGCCGATGAATGCCGCCGTGTTCGAGAACGTGGGGAAGGTGTACCGCAGCGGGCTGTTCGGCTCCGGCGGGGTGGCGGCGGTGCGGGGCGTGTCCCTGGCCGTGCCCGCCGGCCGGGTGTTCGGGCTGCTCGGCCCCAACCGCGCCGGCAAGACGACGCTGGTGAAACTGCTGCTGAACCTGGCGCGGCCGACGAGCGGCGCGCTGACGCGCCTGGGCGAGCCGGCCGCCAGCCGCCGCACCCTCGCCCGCGTCGGGTACATGCACGAGAACCACGCCTTTCCCAAGTACCTGTCCGCCGCCGAGGTGCTGGCCTTTTACGGCGGCCTGTCCGGGTTGCCCGGCGAAGTCCTTCCCGCCCGCGTGGACGCCCTCCTGGAGCGGGTCGGCCTCGCCGACCGCCGGGACGAGCCGATCTCGCGGTTCAGCAAGGGCATGGTGCAACGGCTCGGCCTGGCGCAAGCGATCCTCAACGAACCCGACTTGCTCGTCCTCGACGAGCCGACGGAGGGGCTGGACCTGCTCGGCCGCGAACTGCTCCGCGAGGTCGTCAACGAGACCCGCGCCGCCGGCCGCACGGTGTTGCTCGTGTCGCACGCCCTCCCGGAAGTGGCCGAGGTGTGCGACGAACTGGCCGTGATCGTCGGCGGCCGGGTGGCGTATCAGGGGGACATCGACGCCCTCACCCGCCAGCCCGACGGCAGCCGGCGGACCCTGGAACTGGCCCTCCGCGGGTTGTACACACAGGAGGTGGCCGCGTGAACCTGCCCGGTATCGTTCGCACCGTCCGCTGGATGGTCCGCGACACCGTTCGCCAGAGTTTGGCGACGAAACTGTTCTGGGTGATGCTCGCCGCCACCGCCGTCGTCACCGCCCTGTGCCTGGGCGTGCGGGTGGAGAACGACCTGCCGCCGCTCACCTCCGACGGCGACATCCCGGCGATTTTGCCGGCGACGGAGGCGGACAAACTCGGCCGCGACAAGGTGGCCGCCGACGGCGTGCGAGTCATCGAGACCGACCCGGAGAAGCGGCCCCGACTGACGCTGGCGTTCGGCGCGGTGGTGGTGCCCATCGCCCGCGACCGCACCGACGCAGTCCGGCACCTGCAAGTGATGCTCGCCGGGCTGCTGGCCGACACCGTCGGGGTGCTACTCGCGCTGTTGTGGACGGCCGGCTTCCTGCCCAGCTTTCTCGAACCGCAATCGGCGACGGTTCTGCTGGCGAAACCCGCGCCCCGGTGGGCGATCCTGCTCGGCAAGTACCTCGGCGTGGTCGGGTTCGTGTTCGGTCAGGCGGTGTTGTTCGTCGGCTGCACCTGGGCGGCGCTCGGGCTGGCCACCGGCGTGTGGGCGAACTCGTACTGGCTGGCGGTGCCGCTGCTGGTCATCAACTTCGGCGTCTTCTACTCGGTGTCGGCGTTCCTGGCCGTCTGCACCCGCAGCGCGGTGGCGGCCGCGTTCGGCACGTTCCTGTTCTGGGCCGTCTGCTGGGGGATGAACTACGCCCACCACCGGTTCGCCCTGCTGCCGCCGGACGGGGTGACGGCGATGTCGTCGTGGCTGCTGGACGTGGGCTACTGGGTGCTGCCGAAGCCGCTCGACCTGAGCGGGGTGTTCTTCGGCGCGATGAGTGCCGACGGGTTTGCCGCCGCCGTGCCGGAGTTGAGAGCGATCCAGTCCGCCGGCCAATTCCACCCGGAGGCGTCCGTCCTCACGTCGATCGGATTCGCCGCCGTCACGCTCGGGCTGGCCGGGTACGAGTTGGAGATGACGGATTACTGACCGCCCGCGGCAACCGTTCCGTGGCGGTGCCAGAACCGAATCCCGGTTCTCTCGAAAGGGCGGGTGGGGTAAAGTGGTAGTCTGCTAGCAGACTTCCTCGATCCCCAGGAGCCGCCCCAATGAGTGTACCGGACGCCCCGCCGCCCGCCCCCCGCCGCCGCCCCGCGTGGCCGTCCGCCGCACTGGGGACGGTCGCCGCCGCCCTCGTGCTCGGGCTGGTCGCGCTATCGCTGTGGCCCGCCGCAGACCGCGCCGCCCGCGCCGCCGACGAGCCGCTCGCGCCGGAGTTCCCGGAAAAGCTCGACTGGATGAACACCGCCGGCCCGCTGAAGATGGCGGACCTGAAGGGGAAGGTCGTCATCTACGACTTCTGGACCCTGTGCTGCATCAACTGCATCCACATCCTGCCGGACCTCGCCAAGCTGGAGAAGAAGTACCCGAACGAACTGGTGGTGGTCGGCGTTCACTCGCCCAAGTTCGACAACGAAAAGGAAACCAAGTCGATCCGCAAGGCGGTGCTGCGGTACGAGATCGCCCACCCGGTGGTGAACGACGCCGACCGCAAGATCTGGGACGCCTACGGGGTCGAGTCGTGGCCGACGATGATCGTCTTCAACACCGAGGGGCGGCCGGTGAAGGCGTTCTCCGGCGAGGGCAACCTGGAGGCGCTGGACGCGATCGTCGCCAAACTGGTCGCGGAGGGCAAGAAGAACAAGACGCTGAACGAGACGCCCATCCGGTTCGACCTGATCCGCTTCCGCGAGGCCGCCGACACCCCGCTCTTCTTCCCCGGCAAAGTCCTGGCCGACGAGAAGGGGAAGCGGCTGTTCATCGCCGACAGCACGCACCACCGCGTCGTGGTGACGGACCTGGACGGCAAAAAACTGGCCATCATCGGCGACGGCAGCCCCGGCTACAAGGACGGCAAGTTCGCCGACGCCCGCTTCGACGACCCGCAGGGGATGGCGCTGGACGGCGACACCCTGTACGTCGCCGACCGCAAGAACCACAGCATCCGCGCCGCCGACCTGAAGGCCGGCACCGTGTCCACCGTCGCCGGCACCGGCAAGCAGGACTCGCGGACGCGGTTCGCCGACACGGCCATGGACGCGACGAAGACCGGCCTGAACAGCCCGTGGGACTTGCTGCTGAACGACGGCACACTGTTCATCGCGATGGCCGGGCACCACCAGATCTGGACCTACGACCTGAAAGAGAAGAAGGTGATGCCCTACGCCGGCGACGGGGTCGAGACCATCCGGGACGGCCCCCTGTACGCCGCCCGCTTCGCCCAGCCGTCCGGCCTGAGCACCGACGGCAAATACCTGTACGTCGCCGACAGCGAGGTGAGCGCGGTTCGCCGCCTGCCGATGGACAACCAGGGCCGGGTGAACACCCTGATCGGCAGCGGCCTGTTCGACTTCGGCGACAAGGACGGGCCGGCAACCGTCGCCAAGATCCAGCACGCCCTGGCGGTGCAGTACCACGACGGCAAGTTGATCCTGGCCGACACCTACAACAGCAAGTTGAAGTACGTCGATCCGAAGACGGGCGCGGTGACCACGTGGCTGGCGACCGACCCGAAGACGAAGGAACCGCTGTTCAACGAGCCGGCCGGACTGAGCGTCGCCGGCGGCAAGTTGTACGTCGCCGACACCAACGCCCACCGCATCCGCGTGGTGGACTTGAAGACCAGCGCCGTTTCCACACTGAAGTTGACCGGCGTGGAGCCGCCCCCGCCGCAGAAGGAGTGGCTCCCGCCGAAGAAGTGACCGCGGGGACGAAAACCCGCCGGCGCGCGGACACAGGGCTGTTCAGTGGTTGAAGTTGGGCCGAATTTCACCGCAGAGGGCGCGAGAGGGCACATGAGGAAGAAACCTCTTTCCCGGTGTTTTCTCCGCGCCCTCTCGCGCCCTCCGCGGTGAATCCGTCTTCAAATTGAATCTCTGAGTCGCCCTGCGCGCGGACACATCCGCATTGACACGCTCGCCGGGGCGGGGTATTGCGTTGCCTTATGATCCGGCGGCGCGTCCGACTCCACCTGTGGTTATCGCTTGTCGCTTGGACCGTCGCGGCCGGGTGTGCCACCCCGCGACGGGTACCGCCGACCGATCCGGGCGGGGCGAAGCAGTGGCATGCCGTGAATCCCGCTCCGGCGGCCCCGCCCCGCGAGGTGTCGGACTCACCCGACGGCGTGCGGCAGGTCGGCCACGTCGTTCCGGCCACCGGCCCACTCAAACCGCGTTCCATCCTCGCCCTGTCCGGCGGCGGCATGTACGGCGCGTACACCGTGGGCGTGCTCAACGGCTGGTCGAAGGTCGGCAACCGCCCCACCTTCGACGTGGTCACGGGCATCAGCACCGGAGCGCTCATCGCCCCGCTCGCCTTCCTCGGCCTGGAACACGACCCGCACTTGACTCGAAGTTACACCAGTATCACCCGCCGCGACGTGTTCGCGTATCGGTCGTGGGCGACCCTCCCGTTCCGCGACGCCGTCGCCACCACCGCCCCGCTTAAAGAGAACGTCGCGGCGACCATCACCGAGGACATCGTTCTGGCGCTGGCGGCCGAACACCGCAAGGGCCGTCGCCTGTACATCGGGACGACCAACCTGGACACCAAGCGGTTCATCACCTGGGACCTGGGGGCCATCGCCGCCGAGGGCGGGAAGCCCGCGCGGAAGCTGATCATCGACCTGATGGTCGCGTCGTGTTCGCTGCCGGGGGTGTTCTCGCCAGTGCCCATCGACGTGGAACTGGACGGCAAGCGGTACACCGAGTTGCACATCGACGGCGGGATGACGGCCCCGGTGTTCGTGCCGACGCAGGTGATGGACGCCGCCGCCCTCGACCCGACCGTCCCCCTCGCCGCCCAGACGCCGGCGACCTTGTACGTCGTCCTCGCCGGGAAAGCGTTCACCGATCCCGCCCCGACCCCTGCGCGGCTGCTGACGGTCCTCGGCGCGGGGGCCACCGCGCTGATCTCCGCCCAGACCCGCCGCGAGGTGTCGAACCTGTACCACATCTGCCGGCTGAACGGCATCCGCTTCCAGATGTCCGCGCTGGCCGCCGACTTCCCGACGCCCGCCGGCGGGTTGGATTTCGACCGTCCGGAAATGAACAAGCTCTACGACGAGGGGTTCCGCATCGGGTCCAGCGGGCCGTTGTGGTGGGCCGCCCCGCCGGAGCGCGGCACCGGCGAGATCGATCCCATCCGCACCGGCAACCGATTTCAGTCGGGCCGATAGGTCCGGATCGGCGAGTCGGCTTTCCATGTCGCGAAGGTCGTGCGCACGCGCCGAGGGGGGGGCCGCCCCGCGCCCGGCGCGGGCGGGCGACCGTGGCGACCGGGGAAGCCGCCACGCCGAGCCGGGCCGAT
>JBBRUO010000122.1:0-12421 GCA_038247725.1 Gemmatales bacterium | reverse complement strand
GGCGGATCCCGCGGGTACGACGGCGGGAAGAAGACGAACGGCCGGAAAAAGCACACCCTGATCGACACGATGGGGGTTGCTCATCGTGGTCCTGGTGACGGCCGCGTGCGTGTCCGACGCAGCCGGCGGGATGGGGTTGCTCCGGCGGATCAGTCGGTTCGATCAGCCCCGGTTGGCCCGGATCGCCGCCGACCGCGCGGACCGCCGCGACGACTTCGACGCGTTCCTCGTCGGGAGGGGGCTGCGGTTGGAGATCTCGTCCCGCCCGGCGGGGGGTACGGGGTTCGTGCCACTCCGCATCCGGTGGGTGGTGGAGCGGACGTATGGATGGCTGGCGTAATGCCGGCGACACGCCAAGGATTACGAGCGATCGTATCAATCGAGCGAGTCGCAAGTACACATATCGAGTGTGAGGTTGATGCTCCGGCGGCTCGTTAAGATATCCACATCGCCCGGTTCGGCCCCGGCCTCAACCGCTTGGATTCCCCGGATTGCCGCGTGAAACAATCCCGTATGACCTCTCAGTGTCCCCCTGGCAAAAGCCACTCGCGATGACGTAGTGATACTGGCAAACGGTGTTTCCTGCTCGATTCATGCCCGACACGGTGAGCGGCAACTGCCCGAGTGTACAGCCGAAGTCGTCCTCTACTTCTTGGCCGAGCCACATGAAGTATCGGATAACTTCGTACAGACTCTTGTGAAAATGCCGGAATTGCAGGCGGTCGGATTGGGCTCGCGCATTTGTCTCATGCCTGGTGCCAGGTTGTTTCTGACGTGCCGCGTGCCGGTTCTGGCAACCGTGTTGACAGTCATCGCAACGGTCGAGATCGAGGAATTCAGGCGACGAGTTCCAACGAAGGAGTCTCCTCGAACAGACGCCGAAGCGTGAAGTTGTCACGCTTCGGCGTCTGCCCTCCATCACTGCCCGAACGCCTTGCGGTCGGCCAGCAGTTTGGCGGTGTCGGCCTCACTCAGAACGAACACGTCGGTGCGGTCCTGGTCGCCCACTTTCGCGTACACCTGCTTGCCGGCCGGCCCGCCGACGGGGTTGCCCAGGTGCAGCACCCGCTTGTCGCCGGTTTTCAGCGTCAGCACGATCACCCGCTTCGGCGTGTCCAACCCGTACAGGGCGAGTTTGGCGTCGGCGTCGGCGACGTACCGCTCGGCTTTCAAGGTGGCGAGCGCGGCGACGGTGTCGGCCACCTTGCCGGCGTCCACGGGGGCCATCGGCGCGGCCGGGTCTTCCCAGGTGGTGGCGTCCTTGCGGCGGAAGACGAAGTTGCCGCCGCCGCTGACGGCGACGGCGTCCACCTGTGCGGCGTCCTCGGCCGGCCACACCGCGCGGGTGCGGTACTCGGCCGTCACCTTCGCCGAAGTGGCGGCGTCGAGCAGGCCGACCAGACCGGACGTTGCCAGTTTCACATGCACCCGCGGGCCGGTTTTCTCCTTCGCCCCGACCAGCAGGTTCAAGAGTTCCTTGTCGCCGTACGAGACGACGACGCGGCCCTGCGGCGGGTCGAAGCCGAGTTCCTTCAGCCGCGCGGCGGGCGGGTCGTTTGCCACCAACTCGTCGGCCCGCAGTTGCGCCAGCGCGGCGATCAGGTCTTCCATCGCGGCGGTTTCGGCGGTGGTGTCGGCCGGCGCGGTCATCTTCCACACCCCGGCCACCTTGGCGAACGTCGCGGTGCGGCCGTCGCGGGTGAGAACCACCTTGTCGGCGTCCACGAACCGGTTCGGGTTCAGGGTGCGGTCGCTGAACTTCACCGGGTCGGCCAGCAGTTTGTTCCCCAGGGCCGTCGGGATGACGGCCACGACCTGCGACCCGGCGACGGCGGCATACCGGCCGGCGTCCGGCTTGGCGTCGTCCACCGGCTTGCCGACGCGGAGGGTGTGGTCCTTGCCGTCGGCCTTGAACGTCACCACGGCGGCGGGCGGGTCCAGCCCGAACGGCTTCAAGTCGGCCGGCGCGAAGGCGGCCACCGTCACCGCCCGGAGGAACCCGACTTCCCCGGCCAGCGCTTCCACCATCGGCGTGTCGGCCTTGAATTTCTTGGGTTTCGTCACCTCCCAGTTCCGCCCGACCGGGGCCACTACGAACTCCTCCTTGCCCATCGTCCGGGTGACGCCGGTGACGGACAGCGGATCGAAGGTGACAAGCGTCTTGTCGATGACGTCGAGTTTGCCCTTCGTCAGGGCGGCGACGGCGAACCCGCTGACGACGCCGACGGCCGGCTTCCCGACCACCCGGACGTACTGCTCGCCGCTCGGCTCCTCCTTGCCCAGTTGGATGACGACCGGGGCCGGTTCACCGGTGACGGTCAGGGTGACGGTGTGCGTCGGCTTGTCGAACCCGTACTTCGTTCCGTCGATCTTGTCCCCGTAGGCGGCGATCTTCAGTGCGGTCAGCCGGGTCGCGGCGTTGGTCAAGGTGAACACGGTCGGCTCGTCCACGGGGAAGGCCGCCCCTTCGGGTTTCCAGCCCTTGCCGTCGTTCACCAGGGTGACGTTCGACTCCGGCGTCGGGCCGGTCAGTTGCAGTCGGGTCAATTTCGTCGGGTCGAGCGAGAGCAGTTTGCGGTCGAGGTACGCGACGGCGGGCTTGTCGGCGGCGGTAAACGCGGCGTCGGGGATGACGAAGACGGGAGCCGTCGGGCCGTCGAGTTTGGCGTACCGCTCGGTGCCGCCGGGCGTCGTCGGGTTGCCGATCAGCAGCGTCTGCGTCGTCGTCTTCTTGTCGGCCTCGGCGACGACGGACAGCCGCACGGCCGGGGTGTCCAGGCCGTACCTGGCGCGGACGGCGGCGGGGGCGTTGAGCGGTTCGTACCGCGTCGCCTTCAGTCCGGCGACGGCGGCGGCCAGTGCCTCGGCCTGAGGGCCGTCGGCGGTGACGGCGAACGGCCCGGCCAGCGCCCACGTCTTCGCGTCGGCGTCCACTTTGGCCAGCGTGTAAGTGTCGTTCGGGGTGGGGCCGCGGGTCACGCCCAGCGTCCGGATGGCGTCGGCGGTGACGGTCCACACCTGCTTCGGCAGCAGCGATTCCGCGCCGGCCGCCAGCGTTTCGACGACCGACATGGGCACGGTGAAGACGCCGCCGGTGCCGTCCTTCCGGGCGTACACGTCCGCCTGCTCCGCCCGCTCGTTGCCCAGCGTCAGGGTGACGGTCTTGGCGTCGGTGCCGCGGAACCCGAGCGTGACCGTGAGGCGGGGGGCCGTCAGGCCGAACGCGGCCAGTTCCGCGTCCGTGGGCGTGTCGGTGATTTCCTCGGCGACTTTCAGTTCCGCGAGGTCGGTGGCCAGTTTCGGCGCGGCGGTGTCGTCGGCGACGGAGGGCACCGGAGAGGCGAGCGCCCACTTGGTGGTTTCGGCCGGCGGCAGTCGCGCCTCGAAGCCGGTCGGCACCGGCGGCGACAGCGGGCCGAACAGCCCGCCGAACGCGGCCGAGAAGCCGGCGGTGAATGCGGTCGCGTCCGCCGTCACTTTCACGCGGTCGAGCGTGGCGTCGGCGGTGTCGAACAGTTGCTTGCCGCGGTACGCCGCCACCGGGCGGATCGCCAGCTCGTCGGCGGCGGGGCCGGGCGACGGGGCCATCGGGTCGGCGGCGGGCAGGTCGGTCCAGTTCAGCCGCGCCCACCCGTTGACGGCGACGGCCAGCTTGTTCTTCTCCGGGTCGCGGCCGGCGATGCGGAAGGTGTACGTCTTCGTCGGCCGCGGCGCGTCGCCGTCGGCCACCTTCGGCTCGACCTCGACGGTGACGGTCACGGGGATGCCGGGCGGGGCGATGGCGTTCGGCCGGTCGTCGCCGGACTTCGCTTCCAGCTTGGTCAGCCCCTCGACGAGCGCGGTGACTTCGGCTTTCTCGGCGAGCCGGTCGCCGACGAACCAGCGGTCCTGCTTCCCCTTCTCGGTGGCGGCGGTCGGCTTGCCCTTCACCCGCGTCAGGGTGATCCGCGACAACGGGTTGTCACCGAGCGCGGCCAGCCCGCCGGCGGCGGCGGCGGCGAACGCGCGGGGCGTCGTCACCGTTACGGCGGACACCTCGTCGGCGGCGAAGTGCGCCAGCTTCGGGTCGGCCACGGCGGCGGCCGTCACGAACACGTCCGCCAACAGGTCCGCCTTCACCTCGAACACGCGGGGGTTGCCGTCGAACTGGGCGTACCGGTATTCGGTGCGGATCTGCGTCTCCATCGGCGGGAACATGCCCATCGGCGGCCCCATCTCGGTGCGGGTCTCCACGCGGGAAACGCCCCCGATCCGCAGGGTGACGGGCTTCTTGCGGTTGTCCGTCGGCGTGACGGTGACGACTCGCTCGGCGTCGAACACCTTCACGCCCGGCTTCACCCGCCCGGCTTCGATGTCCGCCTTTTGCTTCTCAATGGCCTCGCGGGTGAAGCCGGTGAGTTCGGCGTACACGTGACTCCGCAGCGCGTCACGCTCCCCCGTCGGCGTTACGGCGGCGGCCAGTTCCGGGGCGGCGATGCGGAGGGCGTCGGTGATGTCGTCGGCCTTCGACGCCGGGTCCACGAACTTCTCGACCCACAGGTCCGGCAGGGCGGTGAGGACGGTCTTCAGCTTGTCCGGGGCCACGCGGTCCTCGGTGGGGGCGGTCAACTTCCACGCCTCGGCCAGCTCGGTCGGCAGCATGGCGGGTTCGCCGGAGCGGCCGTTCGGGTCGCGGCGGGCGGCGGGCGTGGGTTCGTACCGGGTCAGGGTGTACTTCCCGTCCGGGCCGCTGACCTCGATGGACTTCACCCCGTCGGCGAAGAACAGCTTGCGGGCCTCGGACGCCAGCGGCGGCTGACCGGGCGTCGGCGGGTCGTTGAACCGCGCCCGCTGCACCTCGGCGAACAGTTGCTTGCGGAGGTAGGTGTCGGCCGGCCGGGCGACGGTGGCGTACACATCCGGTCCGACCCGGACCACTTCCGGCAGGTCGCCGACGCGGACGAACGCGGGGCGGGCGAAGGCGGGTTCGCCGGCGGGCAGCGGCGGCTGGCCGAACGTCAGGGTGCGGGTGTTATCCTTGGTCGAGACGGCCAAGGTGAGGGGCTTCTGGGCCGGGGCGAGGCCGAATTCCGTGCCGTCGCCAGTGATTGGCAGCGGTTGGAAGCGGCTGTGCAAGCCGGCGACGGCGGTGACCAACTCGTTCACCTCGTCCTGCCGCAACTCCCACCCGCCGGGCTGCGTCCACACGCCGTTCGCCTGCTCGAACACCTGCGGCGGCTGGCCGGGGCGGGTCAGTTCGACCCGCTTCACGGCGTCGGCCTGAAGTTGGTCGAGGTCGGCGGTCGTGGGGGACGCGGGCGCGGCGGGCTGGCCGAGGCCGACCGTCGGCAGCAGTTTGTCACCGAACAGCAGGACCGCCCCGCCGCCCGCGACGAGGGTCATTAACAGCAGCGTGATGAGCCAGCGCATGGTGGGTGCAATTGAGTTTTGATTGGATTGGTATTCCCGTCGTCGCCGAAATCGGCGGATCATCAGCACGATGACGCCGAAGACGGCGCACGTCAGCGGCAGGAGGGCCACCGCGCCGCCGGTCCACGCGGCCTTCTGCACGGCGTCCAACTTCACGCGCGGGTACTTCCACTCCTGCCCGGCGGTGACGGCCTGCGGCAGCTTGTCGTCGCGGCGGAGTTGCCAGTTCAGCGCGTGCAACAGCAGCGCCTCCTCGCCGGGGGCCATCGACTTCTCGCCGGTGAACAGCCCGCCGTGCCCGAGCACCACGAGACGCACCGTCGGCGGCTTCGGTCGGTCGCTTTCCGGCAGTGCGGGCAGGAACGTTTCCGTCGGCAATCCGGCTACCGGCAACCCGGTCGGGAACCCGACGCCGAGGCTCGCCAACCCGCCGACGACGGCGGCGGTCTCCGCCGCCAACAGCTTCGGTTCCAGCCAGTCCGACGGCACTGGGGCTTCGACGGCGACGCCGACATCGAACGGCCCCCGCCGTTCCTCGTCGCGGGTGCCCTTCTCCGGGTCGCCGAGTTTGGTCGGGGTGAAGCGGGGGTAGTAGTTCTCTTCCGCGTCGGGCAGCGGCCGACTCTCGTTCCAGGTGTCGGCGGCGGTGCTGGCGAGGACGCCGACGAACGGCGACTCGGCCCGCGCCCGCTCACTCAGATACACCGGCCGGAACCCGCTGCGGCGGATCGGCAGTTTGCCGTCCACCAACCGCCCGGAGCTTTCGAACGCCGTCGCCAGCGGGTTGGCCGGCTTGCCCGCGCGGGCGGGCGTGTCGAGGCGAATCGCGGCCGGTTCCACGCCCTTGCCGAACGAGTCGCCGTCCGCTTCGGCCGCCGCTTCGCCCTCCGCGTCGGTGAAGATGGCCTGCTCGCCGAGGGTGATCCCGAACCGGCCGAGCAGGGCGTCGAGCCGGCGATCCGGCGATTCCCGCCCGGCCCGCTGGTTGTCCACGCTGGTCGGCCCCAAGGCGAACAGCACCGGCTTCCCGGCCGCGATGAACTCCCGCAGAACCGCCACCTGCTCGTCGCTCCAGTTGTGCAGCCACGCCTGGATCGCCTCGCCCTTCGACAGGTTCAACACCGTCAGCCGGGGCACGATGAGCACGTCGCACGAGTCCACGAACTGCGTCATCCGGGCTTTCACCTCACCCGGCCGCCGGGATTCCAACAGCTTGTCGTTTTTCACCAGTTCGTCGTACTTGGGCCGCACGCCGTCGAGTTTCTCGCGGTACGACACCAGTTCCTGCCGTAGCGTCGGGACGCTCTCTTCGACTGTGGACAGGACGAACCGGGCCTGGGCGTCGGAGACGATCCGCCGCGAATAAAACTCTTGAAGGATCTCCACCGCCACTTCCAGGTGCTTGACGGCGGTACTCTGGTCGCGTTTGTCCACGGCCGCCATCATGGCCGTGACTTCCGTTTTGGCCTCGGCGACGGCCTTTTCCCGCCGGCGGAGCGACGTCTCGATCTGGCTGACGGCCAGCGAGTACAAGTTGAACTTGGCCTCGGTGGCGGCGAAGTCGTCCTCGCCGAAGGTGCGAGCGGCGGGGGTGAGTTGCCGGCCCCAGTTCTTCAGGATGATGTCCTGCACTTCGAACCCGTTCCGCTCCAGCGCCACCCGCATCCCGGCCAGCGAGATCCGCTCGCTGTCACTCTTCGTGCTGAGTGCGCCGTGTACCACCGCCACGCCGACCACCGGCTTGCGGGCCTCAACGGCCAGTAACTTCTCGATGAACTTGTCCTTCCCCTGCGGGATCAGCACCAGGTTGCGTTCGGACTTGTCCTCGCCCTCGGCCTTGCTCGCGGTCTTGTCGTACAGCAGGAACTCGTTGAACCCCATCCGCCGGAACTTCCCGTTCGCGGCGAAGAAGATGCTGTTCTCCGGTGCGGTTTCGATGGCCGTGCGGAGGGTCTTGCGGTCGTCGGCTTGCGTCAGCGCGTCGAGCCGCTCGGCGAAGTCTTCGTCTTCCGTGTCCAGGACGTGGACGTCGAACTTCGGGCCGAACTCCCGCAGCACGTCGGTCAGGTCGCGGACCTTCTCCACCACCTTCCGCTCGGCGGCGGCGTCGTAGTTGTCCGAGCGGTCCGGGGCGATGGACGCGGTCTTGTGGACCCGCAGGGCGATGATGGTGGTCGGCGTATTCGGGTCGAGCGTGGCCAACTTCGCCCGCAACTCCGGGGCAATGGTGAACTCGCCGTCGCGGGTGTTGTCCCACCGCCAATAGTTCTGGAACGACAGGGCATTCACGACCACCAGCAGCGCCGCGGCGAGGGCGACCTGGACGGCCGCGTTCGTCCCGGAGGCGGTCTTGCGGCCGGTCAGCAGCGTGAGCGCGGAGACCACTTCGACCAGCAGCCAGAGGGCGAGCGCAACCGCCCCGCCGGCGAGCAAGAGCGTGGCCACCTGTTGGTAGGTGCCCTTCTCGCCTTCGGCGGCGGCCTGAAGGTACTCGGCGTTGAGTTCGGGCGTGGGTGGGAAACTCGGCAGCGCGATCACCGCCCCGGCGGCGACGGCGAGCACCCCGAACAGGGCCAGCACCCGGACGAGGAACCGGAACCGGGTGCCGAACGTGGTGCGATGGCGGGTGTCGGTTTTCATGGGATCGGTTGTATTACGAGCCACGACCGCAAGGGAGCGGTTGGGGTTTGTCGGAGGAAACCGCTCCCTTGCGGTCGCGGCTCGTGAATTCGGTTACGCCCGCAGGCGGCGGGCTTCCAGGGACCGCATGGTCATGAACAGGCAGAAGGCGGTAACGCTCGCGTACAAGATCAGGTGCCGGGTGTCGATCAGCCCCCGCGTGAAGTCCCGCCGGAAGTGCTCCGGCACGCTGATGAAGTAAATCAGCTGGTACGCCAGCGAGCCGGTGTCCAGGTCCGGCCGCCAGAACCCGGCGACGACGAACACCAGGCCGATCACCATCGAGATCATCGCCGCCACGAGCTGACTCTTCACGAGGCTCGACACGAACAGCCCGATCGCCAGGAACATCGCGCCCGCTAACATCACGCCGATGTATGACGTCCACACCGGGTTGGGATCAATGCCGAACGTCCGCGTCTCCCAGTTGAAGTTCGTCAAGATCGGGATGTACAGCAGCGTCGGCAGCCATAACACCACATAGAACTTGAAGCACGCGATATACTTGCCCATGACCACTTGCCAGTCGCGGATCGGCGCGGTCAGCAGCGCCTCCAGCGTGCCCGTGCCGCGCTCCTCGGCGAACAACCGCATCGTCAACAGCGGCGGGACGAACAGGAAGACGAGCCAGAACTTCTCGTCGCCGAGCAGGCCCTGCATGGGGTACTCGATGCCGCGCGGCCCGGACGTGGTGAGGGATTCCAGCGTCAGGTAGAACAGGTACCCGGTCACCAGCAGGAACACCGCCAGCGTGACGTAGGCCACCGGCGACAGGAAGTACGCCGTGAACTCGCGCTTGATGAGGGTGATCAGGGGGCGCATGGTATTTGGGTCTTCGCTGATCCCCCTCTCCACTGAGGGAGAGGGGTTCGGGGTGAGGGGGAATCTTCTTCCATCTCCCCTCGTCGAGGGGAGGTCGCCGCGCAGCGGCGGGAGGGGAGTCTTCGTTACCGGCGCGTTGAAGGAATCTCCCCTCCCGGTTGCTTCGCAACCGACATCCCCTCGACGAGGGGAGGTGTTTCAAACCGCTTCGGTCGATGAAACCACCGCGTCCGTCAGTTCATCCAATCTCCCTCACCCCCAACCCCTCTCCCGCCAGGGGAGAAGGGGACGAAATCACAATCCTTCCTGCCCCGTCAGCCGGACGAAGATGTCTTCCAGGTTGCTGTTGCCGTGCTTCTTCCGCACCTCGGCCAGGGTGCCATTCTCCACCACGTTCCCCTGATAGATGATGATGACCGTGTCGGCGGCCATCTCCACTTCGCTCAGGATGTGCGTGGACAACAGCATCGTGTGTTCGGTGCCGAGTTCGCGGATCAGCTTGCGGGTCTCGCGGATCTGCGTCGGGTCGAGGCCGGCGGTCGGTTCGTCCAGGATCAGGACCGGCGGGTCGGCGAGCAGCGCGTCGGCCAACCCGACCCGCTGGCGGTAGCCTTTGCTGAGGGTGCCGACGAGTTGCCGGCGGACGTCCTTCAGCCAGCAGCGTTCCAGCACGAAGTCGATCCGCTTGCGGCGGGCGGACCAGCCGAGGCCCTTCAGCCCGGCACGGAACCGCAGGTACTCGATCACCCGCATTTCCGGGTAGAGCGGGCAGTTCTCGGGCATGTAGCCGATCTGCCGGCGGGCGCGGATGGGGTCGCTGAACACGTCGAACCCGGCCACGGATGCCCGCCCGCCGGAGGCGGTGAGGAACCCGGCCAGGATGCGCATGGTGGTGGATTTGCCGGCCCCGTTCGGGCCGAGGAAGCCGACCACCCGGCCCTTCGGCACCTCGAACGAGACGCCGCGAACCGCCGGGTAGTTGCCGTAATACTTGACGAGATTCTCGACGACGATCATGGTGGGCCGACTCGGGGCAGCGGGGTCCGGATCGGTCAATTCCAGGTGTCGTAACGATTATCAGGCTGGCGGCGAACTGGCAAGGGGCGGGTGCCAACAGGACCTCAGGGTGCCGGCAAACGCACGGCCGGGACGGTGACACCCGGCGTCGATGACTGCGGGATGTCGATCGGCCCGCGCGGGGCCGGGGTGAACCAGCCGGCGTCGCGGGCCAGGTACCAGCCGAACAGCACGAGGGCGGCGATGGCGGCGAACACGGCGAGGAGGGCGAGGGTGGCCTCGCGGGGCGGCTTGGCCGGGCTGAGGCGGGCTTTGTTCCAGGCGTTGGCGACGCGGGCCAAGTCGTCGGCCAGGGCGTCGGCGGTGGCGTACCGCTCGGCCGGCGCTTTCCGCAGGCACCGCGACACCACCTCCTCCAGCACGTCCGGGATTTCCTGGCGGTGGTACCGCACCGGCAATGGCACCTCCGTTCGCACCCGCTCCAGCGTTTGCAGGATGGAATCTCCCCGGTGCGGGGCCACCCCCGTCAGGCACTGGTACAGGATGACGCCGAGGGCGTACACGTCGGTCCGCGGGCTGAGCTGGCGGAGTTGCCCGGCGGCCTGTTCGGGGGCCATGTACGCCGGCGTGCCGAGTACCGACCCGGTCATCGTGTTCGACTCGACCCCCAGTTGTTTCGCCAAGCCGAAGTCGGCCACCTTCGGCGCGCCCTCGGCGGTGAGCAGGATATTCGCCGGCTTCAAGTCGCGGTGGATGACCCCCTTGACGTGCGCCGCCCCGACCCCGCGGGCGATCTGGTACACCAGCCGGAGGGCGTCCGGGATCGTCATCGGCTGGCCGGTCAGTCGCTGTTCGAGCGTGCCCCCCTCCAGATACTCGACCGCCAGGAACGGCACCTCGCTGTCCTCCCCGATGTCGAAGATCTGGATGACGTTCGGGTGCTGGATGCGGGCGACCGTCAGCGCCTCGGCGCGGAAGCGGGCCTCGTCCTCCGGGGAGGCGAACGCCTGCCCGAGCAGCACCTTCAGCGCGACGGGGCGGTTCAGCTTCACCTGGGTGGCGCGGTATACCGCCCCGACGGCCCCCCGCCCGATCAGTTTCAGGTTCTCGTAGCCGGGAATGACCGGCACCCGCTGGGGGGTGGTGGAGGGGGCGCTCACCAGGGTGTCGGACTGGGTGAGGGGGACCATCACGTCCCCGTCCCGCACGGGTTGCGGGGTGGTCGCCGACGGGGCCTTCGGGGGCAGGATGGTGGGATCGATGGGCGGGGTCATACGACCGGTCTCCGGGGGCGGCGAACCCGACATCGTGGGCGAAGTGGGGGCGGAACGTGGAGACGCGACGGCCGGTCGCGCGAGCGGGAAAAATCATTGTAATCCGCCGAGCCGCCATTCACCACGCGGATTGCCCCAATTCACGCCGCCGGGGTGGGGGCCGTTCACCCGCGCTTCCGGGGCTTCTTCGTGGTGGGTGCGAATGTGCCGGGACCACGCTTCCCGATGAACACATAACGTCGGACGAGTACTCGGTGTACGCCGAGGCCATTCGCGCGACGATACGGGCAGCAGGTGCCGTGTCCTGCCGCCGGCGGTGACGTTCGCGACGGTCTACGAGCCTGTATCCCTCCCTTCCCAGTTGTAACGTTTTCTACAATCGTTTCTTGCGTCGCCCGTCGCTGACTGGGAGAGGCCATGGACCCTCGCTTCGAAGCCCGTCGGCAGGAGATGCTCGACTCCGCCGTCTGCCCGCCGGCTCCTCGACGCGGTGGAAAAGGAGATCGTGCGGCCGGCCGACCTCGACCCGGCCCGCGTTCAACTCCTTCGGAAGACGCCGGACGAGACGGTGCGCGCCCGCGCCGAGAAGCTGTTCGCCGGCACCGGCCCGTCGAAGCGAGCGGACGAAATCGCCAAGTACCGCAAGTCGCTCGAACGGAAGGGCGACGCGGGGAAGGGGCGGGCGGTGTTCAAGGAGTCGTGCGCCGCCTGCCACAAGTTCGGCGGCGTCGGCGAGGCGGTCGGCCCCGACCTGGCGGCCATCAAGGACCGCACGCCGGCGTCACTCCTCGTTGGCATCATCGACCCGAACCGGGAGGTGTTGCCACAATACACCTCCTACCTGCTCGTCACCGACGACGACCGAATCCTCAGCGGCATGATCGCGAGCGACACCGCCGACACGCTGACGATCCGCCAGTCGGACGGCACCGCCGAGACCGTGCGCCGGTCGGTCATCCAGTCGCTCCGCGGCACCGGCCTGTCGGCGATGCCCGAAGGGCTGGAGGAGAAGATCGACATCCAGGCGATGGCCGACCTGCTCGCGTTCCTGGCCGAGGCCCGGTGACTGGGTCGGGCCGTCCTCCCTTCGACGCTTCCCGTCCGGCGACTCGTGTGGTACGGTCAGACCGAATCGCCCGCCCTGCCTCCCGCTCTGGAGAGTCCCATGACCCGTCGCTCGATCCCCCTGTCGGCACTCGCCGCCCTGCTTGCCGTGGGCG
>JBBRUO010000121.1:0-12476 GCA_038247725.1 Gemmatales bacterium | reverse complement strand
GAACGAGCGTAGGAAACCGCGGTGTCTTCACACCTCTCCCCAACGGGGAGAGGTGTTCCAGCGGTCACCCCATCGCGGCACGATTCCACGCGATTCGGCCTCACTTCTTCTCATTCGCCGGCTCTCGGAACAGCAACTGGGCGAAGTGATACAGGTCGCTCTTCCACACCTTGAAGTCGTGGCCGCCGCCGGGGATGACGCGGTACTCGTGCGGCACCTTCTTCTCGTCGAGCATCTTGTGGACGTTCTCGCTGATGCGGAACAGCCCGTCCTTGTCCCCGCACGCGACGTACAGCAACTTCAGCTTTTTGGCCGCGTCCAAGTGATCCTTGATGAGGTCCGCCGGCCGCGTGGTGTTCGGGGCGGAAGAGAAGCCGCCGACCCACGCGAACGTGTCGAGGTTGCCCAGCCCGAAGTTGAGCGACTGCCCGCCGCCCATGCTCAGCCCGGCGAGGGCGCGGGACTCGCGGTCGGCTTTCACTGGGTACGTCTTCTCGACGAACGGGATCAGATCCTTCAGCAGGTCCTTCTCGAACGCCGCGAACGCCGGCGACTGTTGGCCGAACGGGCTACGGGCGGTGAGCGTCTTCGACGCCCGGCCGTTCGGCATGACGACGATCATCGGCTCCAGCTTCTTATCCGCATACAGGTTGTCCAGGATCACGTTCGGCACCCCGCCGCGTGGCCACTCGTTCTCGTCCCCGCCGATCCCGTGCAGCAGGTAGAAGACCGGGTACTTCTTATCCTTGCTGTACCCCGGCGGGGTGTAGACGCTCGCCTTCCGCTTGATGCCGACGGTCGTGGAGTCGTACTCCACGACCTCCACTTTGCCCCGCTCGATGCCGTCGCGTTTCTTGTCGAAACCGGCCGGCGGTGCGGGGAACGTCTCGGCCTTGTCGTCCTTCTTCGGCTCGCCCGGCTGGGCCAGAACCGGACAGACGAATGCGGCCCACGCCACCAGCGCCGCGATGCGAGTGCTCATACGTCATCCTCCAGGAGGAGAGGGGCCAACCGCTGCGAGTTCCGGGGCGAGCGCGTCAGCGACCCGCGCCAGCAGGCGGACCGCCGTGTCCACCTCGTCGGGGGTCAGCGCGCCGAGGAGTTCCCGGCGGATCGATTCACCCGCCGTCCAAAGTTGCCTGAACTTCTTCTTCCCGGCCGCCGTGAGTGTCACCGTCCGCGCGCGGGCGTCAGTCGGGTGCCCTTGCCGCTCGACCAGCCCCCGCTGTTCCAGCAAGACGAGCATCGCCCGCACGGTACTGGGGTCGGACGACATGCGGTCGGCCAACTCCCGCTGGTTGAGGGCGTCCCCGCCGCGGGCCAGCGTCGCCAGCAGGACGAACTGGTCGGCGGTCACGCCGGACGGGGCGAATGCGGCCTCCGACCGGCGGTGCAGGGCCAGGTACGCGGCGCGGAGGGCGAGGGCGAGATCACTTCCGGTCGTCATAGCAGGCCCCGGCGAAACTCGTGCGTATACGCACGATCCCGACCCCGGATTGATATCCGCCTGACTGCGGCGGACCAGTGAGAAGTCGATGAGGGTCACCCGTCCCAGTGACGGGGGCGGCCGGCCGCGGCATCTGTCGGTCGTTATTCCTGGGAACGCGAGGCTCCCGCCGGGGCGGAAAACGCTTGGGGTCGAGTCTCGCCCACCTGCCGGGGCTTGCCATCACTTCAAGTACGTCGGGAACTGGTCGCCGTCGGGCCACGCCGTCACCGCGTCGGCGGCCTCGTGCAGCGGTCGGTCGATGAGGCCGGCGAGCGACTTCCCGCCGGCCCCGTCGTTGGTGTTGAACAGCACCGCCCAGTCGGTGCCGTCCCACCGCCGCACCAGCACCGCCTCAGTCCCGGCGATGTACCCGAAGTGCCAGACGTTCACCTTCCCGCCGTCGCCGACGGGCCGGACGAACCAGCCGCCGCCGATGTGCCAACCGTTCGTGTCGGCGTGGGCCGGCCGCGCCCACATGTCCGCGATCGCGGCCGCGCCGAGCAGCGGGGACTTGGCCGGGTCGTCGAACGCGGCGGCGAATTTCACCAGGTCCACCGCCGACGCGATCCACCCGCCGTGCGCCTCGAACGCCTCGAAGTTCTCCCCGCCGTCGGGTAGCGGCACCTTTCGGTCCAGCCGCGGCGGATACAGGCACCAGTTCGTCCGCTTCTTCGAGTCGTAGTACCGCACCTCGCCCGCCGCCCGCTTCTCCGGCAGCGCGCGGCCGAGGCGCGGGGCGGTCACGCCGATCCGCCCGAAAACTTCTTTCCGCACGAAGTCCTCGTACGTCCCGCCCGTCGTCGCAGCGATGATCCGGCCGAGGACGAGGTAGCCGAGGTTCGAGTAGACCCCCTTTTCGCCGGGGTCGAAATCGAGCGGTTGGCCCATCATGTACCGCACCACGTCGGTCGGGGTGGCGGACGGTCCCTTTTTGCCGACCGCCTTGGCGATCTGCACCGGGCGGGTGATCGGTTCGAACGACTTGTCGCGGTCCCACCCGCCGCTGTGCTGAAGGCAGTGGCGGACGGTGATCGCCTTCCACCGCTCGTCCGCCGTGTCGCCGCGCCCCACCACCGCCTTCAGCCCCATCAGATCCGTCACCTTGTCGTCGAGTTTGAACTTCTTCTTTTCGATCAGCCGCATCACGGCGACGGCGGTGATCGGCTTGGACACGCTGGCGATGCGGAACAGCGCGTCCGGCCGCACCGGGGTTTTCTTGTCCACATCGGCGGACCCGAACCCGCGGGCGTACACCAGCTTCCCGCCCCGGCTGACGGCGAGTGCCGCGCCGGGGACGGCGTGATCCCGGATGAAGCCGGTCATCAGGCGGTCGAACGGGGCGAGGGTGGGGTTCGCGGTGCCGCTGACGGGCGGGTCGTCGTCCTTCGGCTGGGCACGGGAGACCCGCGGAAAGAGGAGTCCCGCCGCCGCGACCGCGAAGGCGCGGCGGGTGACGGGGAGGGGAGCAGGCGTCGGCGTGGACATGGAGTCGCCCTGGGGGTCGTGGCGACCACCATCATGACCGATCTCCGCCTGGCTGACAACGGGCTGGAAGTGAGCGCGACCGTCCGGCGAACGGCTGTCACAGCGGGTACTCGTTGTACACCTGCTCGAAGCGGGGGCCGGCGGCGGCGAAGGCGGTGAGCAGGGTCGGGTCGAACCGGCCGGCGCTCTCGCACGTCAGCACCCGCACCGCACGGGCGTGGGTGACGGCCGGGCGGAACGGGCGGCGGGACCGCAGGCTGTCGTACACCGACGCCAGCGACACCACCCGCCCGGCCAGCGGGATGTCGGTGCCGGCCGTCCGCTCCGGATACCCGGTGCCGTCCCACCGCTCGTGGTGCGACTGGATCAGCTCGGCCGCCAATGACACGCAGGCGGTTTCGCTGGGGAATTTCTCGGCCAGGGCCGCCAGGACGTCCGCGCCGGCCGACGGGTGCGTCTGGATCACTTGTTTCTCGTCGTTGTCCAGCCGGCCGGGCTTCAGCGGCAGGCCGCCGGGGATGACCAGCATGCCGATGTCGAACAGGGCCGACGACGCGGCGAGCAGGTTGACGTACGTGGGGTCCTTCAGCCGCGCGTACTCGCCGCTGGCCGGCACCGTCTGGGACAGCGCCCGGACGTAGCGGGCCACCCGCGACCGGTAGCCGGGGGCGAGGTACCCGGACTCGACCAGCAGTTTGGCGATGGTGACGGTCATCAGATCCCACGGGTTCGCCGACGGGACGGCGGCCGCCAGCGGGGCCGGGGTGCGGACCATCCCGTGCAAGGTCATCCGCAGCGTCTCGGTGCCGACCGACAGGTTCACCGCCGTATCCCGCCGACCCAGCAGCGCCCGCACCCGCGACCGCAGCTCGGTCGGGGTGAACGGCTTGGTGACGAAGTCGTCGGCCCCGACCGACACCAGCCCGCTCAGCACCGCCACCGGCAAGGTGCCGGACATGACCAGGATCATCGTCGGGGTGTCGGTGAAAGCGCGGCGGGCGGCGGCGATCAACTCCTGAGCCGAGCAGCCGGTCGGGGAGGCGTCGAGAACCACCAAGTCGTACACCGTGCGGTCCAACTCGGCCAGCGCCTCCGGGCCGGTGCGGGCCTGACGGACGGCGTACTCGCCGTCCAGTAGTGAGGCGATGAACGCCCGCGACATGTCGTCCACGTCCACCACCAGCGCTTTCGTGCGGCGGGGGGCATCGACGTCGTGGTCGGCGTCCCGCACGTCGGGGGCGGCGGCGAACCGGGTGAACGGCTGGAGGGCGGTGGACACGGCGGCGGCCGACGGGTACCGGCGGTCGGGGTCCACGGCCATCAACTGGTCGATCAACTCAGCCATGTCGGCGGGCAGCTCCGGGCGGACGGTGCGGATGTCCGGCGGGCCGGCCGACAGGCGGCGGGTGAGGTCGTTGATCGGGTTCCCCGTCTCCGGGTACGGCTCCTTCCCGGTGAGCGCCCAGAACAGGGTCGCGCCGAGGGCGAACAGGTCGGCCCGGCCGTCCACCGCGTGCGGGTCGCGGGCCTGTTCCGGGGCCATATACCCGACGGTGCCGAGCAGGGTGCCCGGCTCGGTCATGGCGTTCCGCGGGTGCAGGGCGAGGCCGAAGTCGAGTAACTTGGCCTGCCAGTCCGGGGTGACGAGAATGTTCGACGGCTTCAGGTCGCGGTGGACGAGGCCGTGCTTGTGCGCCTCGGCCCGCGCGTCGGCCACCTGCTTGAAGACGGCGGCGGCGCGGTGGACGGACAGCGGGCCGCCGTCCCGGATGAGCGCGTCCAGGTCTTTGCCCGGCACGTACTCCATGACGAAGTAGTCGGTGGCCGAGCGGCCGGGCTGGCTCGACTGGTGCCGGCCGGCGTCCAGACAGGAGACGATGTTCGGGTGCTGGAGGCGGGCGACGGAGCGGGCTTCGGCGTAGAACCGGTGGGCCAGCCGCGGGTGCTTCTCGATCACGTGGCTGGTCATCTTGATGGCCACCCGCCGCCGCAAGTGGACGTGCTCGGCCAGGTACACCACCCCCATCCCGCCGCGGCCGATGGCGTCGAGCAGGCGGTACGACCCGACCATCGCCTCCTCCCCGCGGCCGGCGCGGACCAGATCCGCCTGGTACTCGGTCAACAGGTTGTATTCGGTCAGCCGGTCTAGCAACTCCTCCGTCGAGGCGGCGTCGCCGACGAACGCCTTGGTGATCGGCGGCACGTCCTCCCAGTCTTCGGTCAGCACCAGGCAACTGTCGAGCAGCCAGCTGAGCAGCCGCGCGACGGTGCCGTCCACCACGACCGACCCGGCCAGGTCGAATTCGGCGGTTTGTCGCGGGTCGCGGGGCATTGCCACGTCGGTCATCGGAGCGGTCCTGGTCGTGGGGTGTCCGGCGGCGCGGCAGACACGGCAAGGTTTAGCACACGGTCGGCCGGCGGGATCGGCTGCAGGCCGATTCCGCCACGAGTTCGCGGGCGGGCGGAATCTTCAGTCGGTCGGGCGGCGGCCGGCGAAACAGGCGGCCGCCCGTAGCGGGTCGCCCACCGCCTCGTAGGCGCGGCCCATCAGGTACAGGACGGCCGACTCGTCGGCGTCCGGGCGGTCGATCAGTCGCTGGCAACGGGTCAGGGCGTCGTCCGGGCGACCGGCGCGGAGTTCGAGATCGGCCAACCGCGTCTCCGCCCGCCGGCCGAGGGAGCCGGTGTCCACGGCGGCCACCGCCAGCAGCCGCTGGCGGGCCTCGTCCAGCCGGTCCTCGTCGTCCAGGATTTCCCCGACGGCCAGGGTCATCCGCGACGCCCACGGGCCGCCGGCGGCGACGGCCGCTTCGTACAGGGCGACGGTCCGCGCGGTCAGGCCGAGGTCGCGGTACACTTGGCCGGCCAGGTAGGTGCCGGCCGGCCCCAGTCGCCGCCCGCCGTCCGCCGCCCCGACCGCCGCGTACAGCGATTCGGCCCGCCCCGTGGTGGGCGTGGTGGCGTGCCGGAGGAACTCGCCGAACAGCCGGCCGAGGCGGGCGTGCGGGTCGGCCGCCGCCAGGATGTGCCGCGAAAGCGTCTGGTAAGCGCCGGCGTCATTCCCTTGCAGGATGTGGCACAACGCGAGGCCCAGGGTGGCGGCCGAGCGGGCCGAACGGTCCTTCCCGGCGAGTGCGGCGCGGAGCGGCTTGAACGCCGACGCCGGGTCGCATTCGTCCAGGTAGGTGCGGCCGGTCCACCACCAGCCGAGGTCGGTCCAGTGGGACTTCCCGCCGCGGTCGATCACCTCTTGGAAGGTGCTCCGCGCGGCCTCCGGGTGTCCGCCGCGCAGTTGAAGCAGCCCCAGGTTGTACCCGGCGTGGACGGCTTCCGGCGCGTGCGGGGTGTCGGTGAGGATGCGAGCGTACCGGGCCGTCGCGTCGTCCGTGCGGCCGAGTTTCTCGTACAAGGTGGCCAGGCGAACGGCGGCGGCCCGCGCGTGCGGGTGGTCGTGGCAGTCGGCGGCACGGGTGAGCGAGTTGACGGCGGCCGGCGTCGGGTCCGGCTCGGCGGCCGGATCGACGGTGAGAATCGAAAGCGTGCCGTCGGCCAGTTGCCACCGGAGGCCGAGCGGTTCGGTGAGCGCCACCAGCACGTCGGCGATCGGCATCTCGCTGACGCCGACGGCGACGGCCGCCCCGGTCAATGCGGAGGGCAGTTCCCCTGGCAGGCGGAGCTTCCACCCGGCGGCGCGGGCCAGTTCCGACAGCACCTCCGTCACCCGCGTCTCCGGCAGCAACCCGCTCACGACCGGCGAGTCCTTCCCCTTCGCCACCCGCAGCCCGGCCGCGAGCGGGGCCGGCGGCGGCGGCGCGTCCAACGAGTCGTCCGGCGGAACCCGCCACTCGGCTGTGAGCCAGTCCAGGTACGGCCCGGTCAACTCGAACGGGACGGCCACGGCGGCCGCGTCGTCGAGCGGGTCGGGGTCGGGTGGCGGCGGCAGCTTGGCGACATCCAGTCGGGCGCGGAGCATCCGGCATTCGTCCGCCACCCGCGTGGCGCGACACGCCGGCAGGCCGGAGCGGAGTTCCACGCGGGCCAGCCACTCGCGGGCGGTGGCCGTGTCGCCGTTGGCGAGTGCGGCGCGGGCCGCGCCGAGGCCGGCGGCCGCCCACGTCGCCGGGTCGCGGTCGGGGTCGGCGGCGAGGCGGTAGGCGGCGACGGCGTCCGCGAACTTCCCGGCCCCTTCCAGCGCGAGACCGCGGAGGATGGCGGACGGGTCGCCCTTGTCGTCGGCCTTCGTCTGACCGGCCAGGAGGGTCAGTGCCTTCTCGAACTGTTGGCTCCGCACCGCGTCCTCGACGGCGTCCCGCGACGGTTCGGGGGCGTGGTGGACCACCGGCTCGGGCGGCTCCGCCTCGGCGACCGGCTCCGGCTCCGGTTTCGTCAGAAACACGGTCCCGGCCGCGATTCCGCCGCCGAGGCAGGCCGTCACCGCGACGGGGAACAGCAGGCGACTGGCGAGCGAGCGGCGGGCGGGCGATTCGGGGGCGGACATGCGAACCGTCGGGACGAGGTGAGGAAACGAGCGGCGGTGGCGGACGCGCCGTCGGAATAAGCATCGAACGGCGGCAAGCGATGTTGTCAGATCGGGAAAAAAATGGCAAAGTTGGCGGACGGTTCACGATAATGGGTTGCGGTGGGACGAGAACATCCGCCCCGCCGACGAAAAACCAAGGGTGGCTGCCATGCAAATCAATCCTTCCAGCGGTTTTACCGGTGTCAGTCCGACCGCCCCCGGCGCGCCCTCGGCGAGCGGCGGGTCGAAATCCGGTGCCCGCGTGGACTCGCCAGCCGGCGGTGAAGATAGCACCTTCACTCCGACGGCGGACCTCGCCCGGCTGCTGGAATCGGTGCGGCAACTGCCGGACGTCCGCCCGGAGGCGGTGTCGGCGGCGACCGACCTGGTGACCTCCGGGGAACTGTTCACCACCGTGGCGGCGGCCGACACCGCCCAGGCGGTCCTCGCCTCGCAAGTCCGCGGCGACTGACCCGCGAGCGTGCCCCGCGCACCCCCGTGACCCGGCGTGGCCCCGTGCCCCGCCGGGTTGCCGCCGTTTGGTGGGCGGCACCGCCCGTCGCCGCACCGAGCCGGCAACCCCCTGTCAATCCCCTTTCCGGACGATTCCCGCAAAAGACGCGGAGGCACTTCGATAACGGTTGTGACGGCCGACCGAGATCGGCCCGACACCACACTAACCCCAACACGGGATTAACATCATGGCCCTGTCGATCGTCAACAACATCTCCTCCCTGAACGCCCAACAGAACCTGAACAAGACCAGCAGCGCGCTGTCCAAGTCGCTCGAGCGGCTCTCGACCGGCCTGAAGGTGAACCGCGGGGCGGACGGCCCGTCCACCCTGGTCATCAGCGAGCAGCAGCGGGCCCAGATCGCCGGCCTCCAGACGGCCACCGACAACACCAACAAGGCGGTGTCCGTCGTCCAGACGGCCGAAGGCGCGCTGAACGAAGTGAACAGCCTGCTCACCAAGATCCGCGGGCTGGCCCTGGACTCGGCCAACAGCGGGGTGAACGACGCCAACGCCCTGGCCGCCAACCAGGCCGAGATCGCCAACGCCCTCAGCACCATCGACAGCATCGCCGCCCGCACCAAGTTCGGGTCGAAGGCGCTGCTCGACGGCTCGGCCGGGGTGAACGCCAACCTGGACACCACCAACGCGGCTGGCGTGAAGGCGCTGACCGCCGGGTCGGGCCTGGCGGCCGGCACCTACAGCGTCGCCATCACCACCCAGGGGACGGGCGGCAACTTTGTCGGCGGGGCGGCCGGTGCCGGCCAACTGACGGCCGCCGGCACCGTCTCCCTGGCCGGTGGCGGCCTGACCTCCGGCGTCACCGTCTCCCTGGACGTGGGCGATAACGTGAGCACCGCCGCCACCAAGATCCAGACCGCGCTGGACGCGGCCACCGCCCAGGGGGGCGGCACCGGCAAATTCGAAGTGAGCGTCGCCGCCGGCGTCATCACCGTCCAGAGCAACGTCATCGGTGTCACCAACTCGACCGGCGTGACCGTCACCCCGGTGATCGACCCGAACACCGAGGCGGCCACCGTCCTCGGCCTGACCGGCGGCACCAGCACTGACGGGGTGGACACGGTCGCCACCGTCACCAACAACGGCACCACCACCACCCTGACGGCCGAGGCCGGGGCCAGCGGGCTGTTCAACCAGTACAGCTTCGGCGGGGTGAACGGGCTGAACTTCTCCCTGGACGTGACGGGCGGGGCGACCGCCGTCGCTGCCACCGCGTCCACCGCCACCGTCACCGACAACTCGCTCGTGTTCCAGATCGGGGCGAACCAGTTCGAGACGGCCAAGGTGTCCATCGATAACGTGTCGTCGAACAAGCTGGCCGTCGGCGTGTTCGGCCTGAGCAACGCCAACACCACCGACCTGAGCACGATCGACATCACCACCTTCGCCGGCGCGCAGGACGCGATCAAGGTGGTGGACGCGGCCATCTCCCAGGTGTCGAACATCCGGGGCCGGTTGGGCGCGTTCCAGGCGAACACGCTTGAGTCGAACGCCCGCAACCTGGCCGCCACCCTGCAGAACACCGTCGCCGCCGAGTCGGTCATCCGGGACACCGACTTCGCCTCCGAGATCGCCAGCTTCACCCGCCTGCAGACGCAGATCCAGGCCGGGAGCACGGTGCTGGCCAACGCCAACCAGTCCAGCCAGTTGGTCGCCCAGCTCCTCCGGGGCTAATCCCACCGGCCGGGCGGGCGGTCCCGTGACCGCCCGCCCGGCCTCCCCCACGTCCCTCGTAACCCCCCGGTGACCTATGTCCTCCGTTGGAAGCGTCAGTCAGAACGGGTTGAACTTCACCGGCCTGGCCACCGGCATCGATACGTCGTCGATCATCAGCGGTCTGACCAACATCGGCCAGAAGCGAATCGACTCGCTTCGCACCCGGCAAGCCGACATCGCCGTCCGGCAGGCCACCTTCACCGCCCTCCGCGGACAACTGTTCGACCTACAGTCGAAGACGGCCGCCCTGGCGCGATCCGCCGGCGGGGCGTTCGACGGCCGCAAAGTGAGTGTGTCGGACGAGACCGCCGTGGCCGCCGCCGCCGGCACCGCCGCCGTCCCCGGCACTTACCAGATCACCGTGAACTCGCTGGCGAAGGCCGCCCAGACGGCCTCCGACGGGTTCCTCGACCCGAACGCCGTGCTGAAGACCGGCACCCTGTCCGTCCAGGTGGGCAGCGGCACCGCCATCAACGTGACCGTCGATTCCCGGAACGACACCTTGCAGGGGCTGGCCGACTCCATCAACGTCGCCGGCGGGGATGTCCGCGCGTCCGTCATCAACGACGGCTCCGCCACCCCGTACCGCCTGCTCTTGACTTCGAACAAGACCGGTGCGGCGAACGCCATCACCGTCACGAACAACCTGACCACGGGGACCGGCGCGGACATCGACCCGCTCGCCCGCACCGTGCAAGCCGCCACCGACGCCGAAGTCGCGCTCGGCAGCGGTCCCGGCGCGGTGACCCTGCGCAGCGGCTCGAACGTGGTGAACAACCTCGTCCCCGGCGTCACCCTCACCCTGCAAAGCGCCGACCCGGCCAAGACGATCAGCCTGAGCGTCGCCAACGACACCGACGCGGCCGTCACCGCCGTCAAGGACTTCGTGTCGGCGTTCAACGCCGTCAAGGACTTCATCGCCGACCGCTCCCGGTTCGACGCCGAGACCGGGCAGGCCGGCATCCTGTTGGGCAACGGCGACGTGGCCGAGTTGGCCAACCAGTTGTCCAACGCCATCAGCACCACCATCCCCGGCCTCGGCACGAACGCCAACCGGCTGTCGTCCGTCGGCCTGTCGTTCGACAACGGCGGCAAGCTGGTGCTGGACGAGGGCAAGTTGACCGCCGCCCTGTCCGGTGCGAGCGGCACCGCCCCGGCCGACTTCAAGCGGCTGTTCGCCCTGTCCGGCACGTCCGACAACCCCGGCGTGGCGTTCTCCATCGGCACCAACAAGACCAGGCCGTCCGGCGGCAGCCCGTACGTGGTGGAAGTGACCGCCGCCGCCACCCGCGCGGTGGTCATCGCCACCGGGCCGCCGAACGGAACGGTCGTCATCACCCCGGCGAACAACGCCCTCCAGATCAAGTTGAACAACCTGATCTCGCTTGGCATCTCCATCGATTCCGGCACCTACACGCTGACCGATCTGGCCGCCCTCGCCTCGCAGATCCAGTTGAAGATCAACTCCCAGCCGGAGACCGGCACCAACCTGGTGTCGGTGGCGCTGAACGGGGACGGCAAGTTCCAGATCACCAGCCAGCTGTTCGGCTCGTCGGCGGCGATCGCCGTCACCGGCGGCAGCGCGGCGGCCGACCTCGGCTTCGCCGGCACCGAGTCCGCGAGCGGCACCAACGTGGCCGGCCGGTTCCTGGTCGGCGGCGTCCCGGAGGCGGCGACCGGGGCCGGGCAGGTGTTATCCGGCAAGGCCGGCAACGCCAACACCGAAGGCCTCCAGGTGCGGGCCACCGTCACGTCGCCGGACACCGCGAACGTGACCGTGAGTCAGGGGCTGGCCAGCCGGCTGAACACCGTCCTGGACAAGTACCTGAACGCCAACACCGGCAAGTTGAAGTCGATCAACGACCAGTTCGCCGCGCAGACGGCCGACCTGGACAAGACCATCACCCGGCAGAACGACATCCTGAAGGCCAAGACCGACGAGCTGACCCTGCGGTTCGCCGCCCTCGAGTCCACCGTCAGCAACTTGAAGAACGTCGGAGCGTCGCTGACCGCTATGCTGGGCAAGAGCACCAGCAACTAACCGCCCAACCCTCGGAGCGACGATGACACCGTACCACCGGTACCGGCAGGCCGACCCGTCCGCGCACTGGACGCGGATGGACATGCTCCTGGCGCTGTACGACGGGGCGCTCGTCCGACTGGACAAGGCGGCCCAGGCGCTGACCAACGGCGACATCCCGGTCGCCACCCCGTATCTGTCCAAGGCCCAGCTCATCGTCAGCGAACTGGCCGCCGGCGTGCGGGTGGAGGTGGACGAAGAGATGGGCACGAACATGCTCCGCCTGTACGAGTACGCGGTGAACGAGATGAAGACGCCGCGACTGGCGAACGTCCGCAACGCGATCAAGATCTTGACCACCCTGCGGGAGGGGTTCGAGGCGGTGCGAGACGAGGCCAACCGGATGGAGCGAGGCGGCGAACTGACCGCCGCTGATCGCCTCCAACTGGTGCTGGCGTCGGCCTGACGGACGAGCAACGACCCCACGTCACAGGCCCGGAGTGGGTGTCACTCCGGGCCTGTTCGCGTCTCCGACCAGACGCCGTTGGCATGCCTGGGGGTGGTTGAAGGCTCGACGGCCTCAACTTTTCGCCCCCACCGAAACCGTCGCCCGGCCCGACCGCGCGGCCGCGACCGTTCTAGAGTTCCGGGCCGGACCCGTCGATTTCCGTTAACGGGGCAGTGGTGTTTTCATGATCGGCCGCACATTCCTGG
>JBBRUO010000120.1:0-12510 GCA_038247725.1 Gemmatales bacterium | reverse complement strand
CTCAACTGCTGCGGTTGCCGTCCGGTTGGACGCCGGCGATGCTGTTCCGCATCGACGTGTCGGCCTGGATGTTCCGCATGCCGTAGTAGTCCATGACGCCGAGTTTGCCGTCGCGGAAGGCGGCGGCGATGGCGAGCGGCACCTCGGCCTCGGCCAGCACCACCTTCGCCCGGTTCTCCTGCACCAGCGCCTGCATCTCCTGCTCCTTCGCCACGGCGGCGGCCCGCCGCTTCTCGGCCTCGGCCTGGGCGACCCGCAAGTCCGACGCGGCCTGGTCGGCGGCCAGCTTCGCCCCGATGTTCTCGCCCGGTTCCAGGTTGGCCACGTCGATGGACACGATCTCGAACGCCGTCTGCGCGTCGAGGCCGGAGTGCAGCACCGTCTGCGAGATCATGCCGGGGTTGGCCAGCACCTCGCGGTGGTCGTGGGCCGAGCCGATGGCCTTCACGATGCCCTCGCCGACGCGGGCGATGATGGTTTCTTCCGTCGCCCCGCCGACCAACCGCTCCAGCTTCGTCCGCACCGTCACCCGCGCCTTGGCGAGCAACTGAATGCCGTTCTTGCACACGGCGTCGAGGAACTGCTTGCCCTTGGACGGGTCCGGGCAGTCGATGACTTTCGGGTACACGCTGGTCCGGACGGCTTCCAACACGTCCCGCCCGGCGAGGTCGATGGCGGAGGCCGTCCGCCACGGCAGGTCGAGGCCGGCCTTGTGCGCCGCGATGCACGCCTTCACGGTGTTCTGCACCCGCCCGCCGGCCAGGTAGTGGGCTTCCAGGTCTTCGGTGTTCACCTTCACCCCGGCCTGCACCAGCGCGATCTTCTGGTTGACGATCATGCTGTACGGCACGTTCCGCAGCTTCATCCCCACCATGTTTAAGATGGAGATGTTCGCCCCGGTGAGGAGCGACTGAATCCACAGGCGGATGAAGCTGAAGAAGATGAACAGGAAGACGAGGAACACCAGCGCGACGACGCCGGCGACGATCAGCCAGATGAGGTCCGAGTTGAACCCGTTGTCGGCGGCCGCGCCGGTCTTGTCGGCTTTGTCGCGGTTGAGTTGCGCGAACATCGCGAGGGAGTTAGCCCAGTTCACGGTGGAGATCCTAGTTGGGGTGGGGTGCTGGTGATCACTCAGAAGAACTCACCGCAGAGACACGGAGAAGACAAGATCGAGAAAACAGGAAGATTTGCCAGAGAAATCATTCCCTCTCTCCCTTCTTCCCTGTGTCTCTGTGGTGAGTTCTTGATTTCCTGCTCGTTGTTTCGCGGTCACGTCATGTCGTCCAGGTTGATATTGCCGAGATCGGCCGGCGCGTCCACCTGTCGGACGGTGACGCGACTGCCTTTCACGTCCACGCACCGCACCCACGCGCCGGCGTCGATCATCACCCCTTCGCTCAGCGCGTCGACCCGCCGGCCGTCGATCTCCACCGACCCGCTCGGCCGCATGGGGGTGACGGTACGGCCGTACCGCCCTTTCAGCCGCTCCAACTCGGACAGTTCCGGCATGGCCGCGATCAGGGTGCCGCCGGCCCCTTCGGGGTCCAGCCCGGTCTTCAAACTGAACTGCTTCCACGCCTGGAACAGTCCGGCGAAGGCGGCCGGCAGCCCGACCGACAGGCCGATGGTGGCGATGATCGCCTCGGTGCGGGTGCCCCAGTAGACGATGACGCCGACAGCGACGGCGAACAGGGTGATGCCGGCGACCACCAGCAGACCGCCGGTGATCGGGAAGAAGAACTCGCCGATCAGCAGCACGACGCCGAGGGCGATGAGCAACAGCGAGACGGCGAGGTACGATTCCATCGGCGCGGGGGTGGGAGTTTGGGGAAGATCGTTCGTGTGAAGACAGTGTATACGCGGGAGGCCGTCGCGGGCCGGCAAACCCTCCGACTCGGGGTGCAGGCGACGAGACCGGGGTCGTTCGCCAACTGCCCGCCCCCACGACGAGCGCGACTTCGCCGCGATGCCGAACCTGGCCGACGCGCTGCAAGAAGCCGGCTGCGAGACCGCCGACGTCCTCACTCACTGCCGCGAGCCGGGCGTTCACGTCCGCGGTTGCTGGGTGGTCGATCTGGTGCTGGGGAAGGGGTAATGCGTATCTTGGACTCGACTCCGAGGGCCAACCGATGACCGCTCTCTTGACGGCGCGGGCGTTCGCGCCGATGCCGGCTTCGCCGAAGCCGCACCGCTGGACCGTCGCGCAGTACCGCGACCTCGCCAAGACGGGGCAGTTTCGCGACCAGAAAACCATGCTGATCGACGGCGAGGTGTTTGTCACGGCGATGCCGAACCCGCCGCACGATTTGGCACTCGGCCTGACGGACGACTGGCTGCGGACGGCGTTCGCCGCCGGGTTCCACGTCCGCAATCAGATGGGCTTCGATGTCGGCACCGACAACGATCCGGGGCCGGATTTGGCCGTCATCCGGGGCACGCGGGTAGACCTCGCCGGCCGCACCCCGACGGAGGCCGTGTTGGTCGTTGAGGTCGCGGACTCGTCGCTACTCTTCGACGTGACGACGAAGGCCGAGCTGTACGCTACCGCCGGCGTGCCGGAGTATTGGGTGATCGACCTGGACCACCGCGAGTTGATCGTGTTCCGCGACCCGCGCCGGCTCGCCGTCAACGGCCACGCTTATCAGACCCGGTTCACCCCCGCCGCCACGGACACCGTGTCCCCGTTGGCCGCGCCGGGGACGACCGTCACCGTCGCGGACCTGTTGCCGCCGGCTTGAAGTAGGGTGAACCGCGAGGCAATGCCATGACCGAAACCGCTTGGCTGACGAGCAGTGATATGCTGAAGTTGCTTTCCCAAGCCAACCTGTATTCCGGTCAGCGCAAACTCCGATTGTTCGCCTGTGCCTGCTGCCGGCGTTTCATTCACCTCTTGACTGGCAAAGAAACTCGCCGGGCATTGGAGGTGTCGGAGAGTATCGCCGATGGTGTCGCGAGGTTTACGGAACTTGCTGCCGCGAAGCGCGCTGTCCCCGTCCTCAGCCCGCAGAGTGCAACCGAGTGGGCTTCAAACTGCGCGCACTTCGCGGCGAACCGGATCAGTCGGCACGCCGCGCTGTCCGCGTATTCGACATCGCTAGAAGTTGCGCGATCTCTTGGGCTTCCCACTGCCTCACGCGAGCCTCACTACGCCCACCTCCTCCGCGACATCTTCGGCAACCCGTTTCGGCCGGTGGCGTTCGACCCGCGTTGGCGCACCGAAGCCGCCGTCGGCCTCGCCCTTCGCATGTATGACGACCGTGAGTTCGCCGCGATGCCGATCCTCGCGGACGCGCTGCAAGAAGCCGGGTGCGAGACCGCCGACATCCTCACCCACTGCCGCGAGCCGGGCGTTCACGTCCGCGGCTGCTGGGTCGTCGATCTGGTGCTGGGAAAGGCGTGAGCCGAGGCGAGCGGAGAACACGCCAGTTGCCCTCGCCCAGCGAGCCGGATCAGTTATAATACAGTTGATGCCTGCGAGATGGGCTGTCGTCGCGTGGGCGATTTTCCTTTCTCCCGTACCGCTCGGAGATTTTTATGCACAAGGCCAAAGAAGAAGCGATTGAGGTCGAAGGGCGGGTCAAGTTGGCCCTGCCGAACACCACTTTCCGGGTCGAGTTGGACATCGGTGGCGAAGTTCTCGCCCACATCGGCGGGAAGATGCGGAAGCACTACATCAAAATCATCCCCGGCGACCGGGTGAAAGTTGAAATCTCCCCGTACGACTTGACCCGCGGGCGGATCACCTTCCGCGTCCGCAACTGATACATGAACCCGGTTGGGCTGTCCCATCGCGTTGAGGAGTTGCCGCTTCTTCCCACCTCCCCTCGTGGAGGGGCGGTCGGTCGCGGGAGGGGAGATTGTCTTCTCCTCCAGTCCGAGGACGACTCCCCTCCCGGCGGCTTCGCCGCCGACCTCCCCTCAACGAGGGGAGGTGTCCAGCGTTCTCCCCACGGCACCTGAATGGGACACCCACAGCGGGTGTGTGTATGAGTCGGTCGCCTGTCGCGTTCCGGCCGGACGCCGAACCCGTCGGCGTCGGCCGCGACACCCTCACTTCGCCTTCCGCACCCGCTCGTTCACCACTTCCGCCGCCTGACTGGCTTCCCGTCGGACGGCCCGTGATGCCGTCGTTCCCGCCAACTCGTTCAGCGCCGCCGCCGCCTTCGCCCCGCCGATGCGGTCGAGGACTTCGCACGCCGCCAGCACCACCGGTTCGCGGTCGGAGTTCAGCAGCGGGAGGACGGCCGACTCGGCGGCTTCCCCCAGCCGGATGAGCGCCGCCTTCGCCTCGGGCCGGTTGTCGCGGTCGGCCAACCGCGCCGCGAGCGGCCCGGCCGCTTCCACGCCCAGCACGCGATCCGCCACCTTGCAGGCGGCCCGCCGCTCGTCCGCGTCGGTCGCCGTCAGCGCTTTTCGCACCGCCGGTTTGGCGTCGGTCGCGGACCAGTCGGCGAGGGCGGTGAGCGCCGCCGCCCGCAGGTCGGCGCGGTCGGTCGCGGTCAGGGCGATCAAGTCCCGCAGGGTGCCGGCGCGTTCGCCCTCCATCACCCCGTCGGGTGGGGGGAGCAGAGGGAGTTCGGCCAGCGCGTCGTCGTGCCGCTCCGCCGCCACCGCCTTCTGGAACCGCGCCGCCGCGGTCGTCGCGATGGCCAGCGGGGAATCGTCGATGTGGGCACCGAAGGCCGCTTCGGACACCGCCCGCACCGCCGGCCCGAGGACGAACAGGCCGAGGAACACCGCCCCGGCCAGGACGAAGCGGAGCGGCCGCAGGCCGTGCGTCGGGGTGGGCACGAACAGGCGGACGGCGGCCACCGGCGGCAGCAGCGTGACCAACCCGTTCGTCGGGTTCCCGCCCCGCCCGGCGAGGTACGCCCGCCACAGCCAGCCGAAGGCGACCATCGCGGCCCCGAGCAGCGCCACGAACGGGAACAGGTCCGGGGCCGTCACCACCGCGACCAGCCACAGCAGCCCGGCGACGGCACTCCCGATCAGCCACGCGGCCAGCGTCAGTTGCCGGTCCGACACCGGCTCCGGCGGCGGGGCCATCCGCATGGAGAGGACGGCCGACAGTTCGGCGGCGAGGTCCACGGCGAACAGCCCGGTCGGGTTCAGGACGACGCGGCCGGAGTCGCCGTCGCCGAGCGGCTTTCGGGTGTGGGAGCGGGCGGCCGGGCGGGCGGTGCGGACTTCCGGCGGCGAGGCCGGGGACAAATCCACGGGGGCGTCGAAGCCGAGTTCGGCGGCGATGCCGGGCATCGGCGTGTCCACCGACACAGCCATCGTGTCCACGCCGCAGGCGTCCGGGTCCGGGGCGGTGAGCGGGTGGTGGCAAGTCAGGCAGACGCTCGGCTGGCCGGCTTGGTCGGGCGGCCGCTGGGAGCAAGACGGGCACGGGTGGGCGAACATCGGGGCGACCTCGAGCCGACCGCCGGGGAGCGGGGGGAACAACGGGACGGAGTGGACGGGCGAAGCCTAGGCCGCGAACCGGCGGCGTGCAACTGGGCGGACCAGGTGAGGGCGTGGGAATTCGCGGCCGGCGACGGAATTCCGCCGGCGGGGGAATCGCCCGCCGATTCCCCCGGCCCGCCGAACGGGTGCCCGGCATCGGGCCGGATCGTGAACTACGGTTGGACGCCGAACCGCGTGTCCCGCACCGCCCCAAGTAGACCCGGATGTCTGTCCTCACTCCAGACCGCCCGTACCTCCGCTCCGTCGGTGACGAACCGCTGCCGGGGTACCGGCTGGTCGCGCCGTTGGGCCAGGGCGGGTTCGGCGAAGTGTGGAAGTGCGTCGCCCCCGGCGGCCTGTCGAAGGCGATCAAGTTCGTCCTGGAGGAGAAGGACGACGACAGCTCGCTGCGGCAGGAGTACGACGCATTCCTGCGGGTGAAGGGCATCCGCCACCCGTTCCTGCTGACGCTGGAGCGGGTCGAGCTGATCCGCGACGAGCTGCTCATGGTCATGGAACTGGCCGACGAGAGCCTGGCTCAGCGGTACGACGCCTGCCGGGCGGCCGGCCGGACGGGGATCGACCGGCGGCAACTCCTGGCCTACATGGTGGACACCGCCGAGGCGCTGGACGTGCTGTCCGGGGAGCACGGCCTCCAGCACCTGGACATCAAGCCGGCCAACCTGTTCCTCATGGGCGGGCACGTCAAGGTCGGCGACTACGGGCTGGTGGCGCGGTACCGCCGCGGCAGCGACGGCCTCGAGCCGCGCCTCGGCCGCGGGCTGACGCCGAAGTACGTGGCCCCCGAAATCCTGTCGGATCAGGTGAACAGCCGCACCGACCAGTACTCGCTCGCCCTCGTCTACCACGAGCTGCTGACGGGGGCCTTCCCGTACTCCGGCAAGTCGGCCCAGCAACTGATGCTTCAACACGCCTCGGCCGAGCCGGACCTCCGCGCCCTCCCGGAAAGGGACGTCGAGGCCGTCCGCAGAGCGCTGAGCAAGTCACCGCCGGACCGCTTCCCGTCGTGCCTCGCCTTCGTGAGAAGTCTGTTGCAGTACGATCCGGCCTCCGAGCCGATCTCCATAAAATTGACGCGGCGAGTGCGGCCGGTCGGCCAGACGCCGGCCCCGCCGCGACTCGGACAGGGGTTGTCGTCCGGCTGCCTGACAGTGAATAACACCCTTCGGCTCAGCCCGGCCGTCACCTTGCGACCCGGCGCGACCGCCGAGGAGGTTGCGGCCGAGGAGTTGGCCCTGGCCTGCCCAGACCTCCGCTACCTGGGGGAAGGGAAGGCGGGACCGCGTGGCCGGCTGATTCGCGCGGCGGACACGGCCAGCGGGGTCACGAAAGCGGTTCGCCTCCTCCGGCTGGACGGCGGCACGGCGGCCGACCTCGACGACCTGTACCGCGCCCTCGCCGCCCCGCTGCCGGGGGCCACGCAGGCCGTCATCTTCCCGCAACCGCGACTGCTCGCCGTCGTGTGGGACGCCGACACCCGGACGCTGCGAGACTGGCTCGCCGCCGCCCCGCCTGAGCCGCCCGCGCGGGCCACCGTCGGCCGCCTGCTGGAACCCCTCGGCCCGCTGCTCGACGGCCTCCACGCCGCCGCCGGCTGCCCGCACCTGCTGCTCTCCTCGTCGGCGGTCCTGTGTCCGGAGACGGTGGCGGCCGGGGTGACGGGGTTCGGGGTCGGGGAGGCACTCCGCCGCTCCCGTGCGAACACCGATTGGCTGACCGATCACTCGTATGCCGCCCCGGAAGCGGTGGCCGGAACTCCCGGACGGTCGGCCGACCAGTTCGCCCTGGCGCTGATCTATTTGGAACTCCGCCGCGCCTGGTTCGCCGACACCCCCCGCGACCGCACCGGCGCGCCGCGGGTGAACTGGGACGCGCTGCCGAAGGACGAGCGGGCGGCCGTCCGCCGGGCGCTCGCCCGCAACCCGGCCGAGCGATTCGAGTCGTGCGCGGCCTTCCTGGCCGCCGTCCGCTCCGCCGCCGCGAACGTGGTCGTGCTGGAACGGGTGCAACTGTTGGAGTCCACCGCCCGCCTCGCCGGAGAAAATCCGCCGCCCACCCCGCCGCCCGAGCCGGCCGATTTCGCCGCCGCCGTCGTCGCCCTCGCCCAGGCCGGGGTGGTGACGGCCCCCCCGCCGGCCGAGTTCGCCACCCCCGCCATCCGCCAAGCCGACGGCCGGTACGCCCTCCGCTTCCCGGTGCGGTTGTCCGGCCAACTGGCCACCTTGAAGCTGTCGGTGTACACCGCGCAGAACGGGTTCACCGCCGTGCCGATGGGCGACGGCGGCGTGCTGCTGAAAATGCGGCGGGGCCGAGGGGCCATCGAACTGTTCGTCCAACTGCCGTCCGCCGCCCCCGTCACCGTCTCCGAGCTGACGGTGTGCGGGCGGTCCATGAGCCTGGACCACGGACCGAAGGCGGTCGAGCAAGTGGCCGCCGCGCTGGACCACTTCCGCCGCGCCTTCCAGAACGCCGACGAGCGGCGGTCGAACACCCGCTGGCGGTACGAGGGCGGAGTCACCCTGTACCCGGTGGACGACGAACTGGCCATCGGCCGGCCGATCCGCGGCCGCGCGCGGGACGTGTCGGCGTCCGGGTTCGCCGTCCTCCTCCCCGGCGACCCGCCGGCCGGCCACCTGTTCGCCGCCTTCGACGGCCCCGGCCTGGCGTCCGGGTGGGCGGCACTCGCCCGCGTCGTCCGCGCCGTGCCGCACCCGTCCGGTCTGCACCTGGTCGCCGGCCACTTCCTCTTCGCCGGCGGCTGATCGGCCCTCTCGCCCCGCCCCCCGCGCCGTATCATTCCCACATCGACAACTCCCCCACCCGAAACCCCGGTGTCGGCCATGCCGATCTCCCTCATTTGCGGCGCGTGCGACGCCCCCCTGACCGCCCCGGACGCCGCCGCCGGCAAGCGGGTGAAGTGCCGCAAGTGCGCGGCCATCCTCGAAGTGCCGCTGCCCGAACCGGACGAACACGCCGACTTCGAGGTGATCGAGGACGCGCCGACGATGATGATGCCGCCGATCAAGAAATCGCCGCCGGCCGCGCCGAGACTGCCGCCCCCGGCCGCCGCGAAGCCCAAGCCCAAGCCGGTCCTGATGGAGATCGACGAGGACGACGACGATGACCGGCCGGCCCCGAAAAAGAAGCCCAAGCCGGTCATGCTGGACGACGACGAGGATGACCGCCCGTCGGCCCGGAAGAAGCCCACGAAGAAGCTGGCCGTCGTCGAGGACGAATACGACGACGAGGAGGACGATTCCGACGACGAGCCGCGGCCGAAGAAAGGCAAGAAGGGGAAGGCGAAGAAGAAGGCGGCCGGCAGCAACTTGCTGTTGCTCATCGGCGGTGGGGTTTTGGGGGTCGCGGTCGCCGGCTTCTTGGTGTGGTACCTCGTCATCCGCGAGCCGCAGTACACCCTGAACACCCCGACGCCCCCGCAAGACAGCGGCGTAACCGGCGCGCCGCCGCTGATCCCCCCCGGCAAAGGCGGTGGCATGCCCGGCCCTGGGGGTGGTGGCGGTGGCGTGCCCGCCGGGTGGCAGGAGTTCACGAAGCCGGAGTTCACCGCGTCGATCCGGGCGACCGGCCAGCCACAGGTGCAGTCCCTCCCGACCGCCCCCGGCATCCAGACGGGGAACGCATACGCCTTCAGAACCCAGAACCCCAACGGCGCGCAAGTCGTGACCGTCGTCACGCTCGATCAACTCGGGGCGACCGCCGCCCAACAAGATCCGAACAAGATGATGGAAAGCATGTTCGCCGGCGGTGCCGGGAAGTCCGGGGGCGTCCTCTCCGCGCGGTCCGACTCACTCCTCGACGGCAAGCCGGCCCGCGACGCGACACTGACGAACGGCGGTAAACAGATGTTCATACGGGGGGCCATCGTCGGCAACCGGGTCTACATGTTGCTCGCCGGCGGCGACGGGGTGAGCTCGGTCCAGGACGAGCAGGTGAAGACCTTCTTCGACAGCTTCAAAATCACCGGCCAATGACAGTCCCGGCGGGCGGGCGCATCCGGTACAATACCGGCGTCCCGCCCGCCGGAGCCTTCGCCATGCCGACGGCCGCCGAGGAGTCCGCCTTCCTTGCGCCGATCCTGGCCGCCCACCGGGACGACGGCCCGCGACTCATTTACGCCGACTTCCTCGCCGACTCGGACGACCCGGCCGACCGCCACCGGGCCGAGTTCGTCCGCCTCCAGTTGGCCCTCGCCCGCCTGCCCGACGACCACCCCCGCCGCCGCGAACTCAAGCACCGCGCCGACGACCTGCTGCACCGCTTCCTGCCCGCGTGGACGGCACACCTGCGCGGGCTGGCCACCGGCTTCACCTTCCACCGGGGATTGCTGGATACGGTGTCGGTGGACGTGCCCACGTTCGTCGCGCGCGGTGAGGAGATGTTCCGCCGCGCGCCGGTGCGCGGGGTGAAGTTCCTGGACGCCGCCCGGCACGTCGAGACCCTGGCCGACTGTGAACTCTTGGGGCGGGTCCGCGGCCTCGGCCTGTGCGGGGCGGACCTCGGCAACGGCGGGCTGAACGTCCTCCTTCGCTCGCCGCACCTGACCGGCGTCGAAAGTCTCGACCTCAGTTTCAACGGGCTGGACGACAACGCCGCCCGACTGCTGGGCCGGACGTCGGCGCTGCCCCGCCTCCGCGAACTCCGCCTGAACGACAACGCCCGACTGACCTCCGTCGGGCTGACCGCGCTGGCCGAGTCGCCGGGGCTGGGCGGGCTGGAACTGCTCGACGTGTCGGCGAACGACATCGGCCCGCCGGGGATCGAGGCGGTGGTCGCCAGCCCCTACCTGGGCGACCTGCACACCTTCGTCGCGCACTCGAACCCCCTGGGCGACGGCGGCGTGGCCGCCCTCGCCGGGTCCGAGTTGCTGGCGCGGATGCTGGCCCGCGAGCCGAAACTGGCACTCCCCCGCAGCGGCATCGGCCCGGACGGGGCACGGGCGCTGGCTAAATCCCCGGTGCTTGCCGCCGTGCGGGAACTGGACCTCACCGGCAACCAACTGGCCGACGACGGCACCCGCGCGGTGGCCGAATCCGACCACCTGCCGAACCTGCGGCGGCTGGTGCTGATGCACAACCGGGTCGGCGACATCGGCGCGCGGGCGCTGGCGTTCTCCCCGGTGATGGCCGGGCTGGACTTCCTGGACGTGTCGTCCAACCGCATCACCCGCCGGGGCATCGACGCCCTGTGGTCGGCCCGCAAGGACTTCCAGACGGTGCTGGAGTACGGCGACAACTACCTCACCCCGGACCCGGAGGAGTTGTTGCGGGAGTTACTCGGCGACGTGCCCCTGCGGGTCATCCTCGACGCCCTGCCCCGCGGCCCCCGCCCGACCGGATCGTGATACCCGGCAGCCCGTCCGGCCGTCACCGCTCGCCGATGACGCCGGCGGCCACCTTCGCCACCTCGGCCGCGACGGGAGTTCGCTTGTAGCGGTACACCTCGCTCCCCAGCGCGAACTCCTCCCCCTCATCGGCCCGATACGCCTCCGACACCACCAGCACGAACTGCCCGGCCATCGCCCGCTTCAGCCGTTTGTAGTGCTGTTCCACGTCCACCTTGCGCCAGAACCCGACGACTTCGACGAACACCTGCTTGCCCGTGGGCGTGTGCGTCAGGGTGAAGTCCGGCACCCAGGTGGTGCCCTCCACCGGGATCGGGTTCGGGTCGTCGGAGATGGTCCAGTTCGCGACGTTGTTGCGGAAGTTCTCCTCGAACAGCTTCACCTCGCGCGGGGTGTGGACGCCGAAGTCTGGCAGGTGCGTCTTCAGCCCGTCGGTGCCGCCCAGGGAGAACGTCTTCTCGGCCTTCACCGTGCCCCACCGCACCTTGGCCGTCAGGTCGAACGCCTTGCAGTGCAACAACACCGGCAGAAAGAGGGCCAGTTGCAGGCCGTACTTTTGCGTGGATGAGAACAGCGACAGCGGGCCGTCGAGCGTGATGGTGTAACCGTTGCCGTCGGTGCTGCGAATGGAGCCGATGAGCCGGTGGAACTTCACCGCGCGGAACAGTTGGCGGAACCGGGCCGGGGTCTCGCCCCAGACGCGGACTTCCATGCCGGTGCTGCGCAACAACACCGCCTGCGCCAGCGCGACGTTGTAGCGGTGCAACAGTTGCGTGGGGGTGCAGTCGTCGAAGGTGATGACCCGCTGTTCGTCCTTCAAGTCGGCGAACAGCCCGGCGTCGAGTTGTTGCGCGGTCATATCGAGTTCGGCGGCGGCCTCGGTCAGCACGGCGGCGCGGTCGTATTCGGCTCCGGCCTTGGCCGTCTCGGTTCGCACCCGCGACGACACCCGGAACACCGTCTCGCGAATTTGGTCCGGTGGGAAGTCGGACGCCACCTCGAACTCGCAGCGGTCCTCCAACAGCTTCGCCAGCCCCTGATGCACGAGTTGCGTCGGGCCGTCGCCGACGAGTCCGGACAGTTCCTCCTCGATCTCCCCGCGGGTGCGGCCGACGGCGTCTCGGTAGACGAACAGCAGTTGCTCGGCGACGGTCTTCCAGTCGCGGTTGTCGGCGTGGATGTACTGTGGCAGCAGCTTCGTCTTCACCACCCGCACGCGGACCTGTTTGCCGGTGAGCATTCGCTGCCACTCCGGATGTGATATTGCGGAGAACCCTTTTTAAACCATCTCCACGCCGGTTTCGCCTGTGGCGATTTCGCCGATCAACCATGCGGATTCGCCGGCGGACTGCAACTGTTGCAACACCGCATCCGCGATCTTCGGACGACACACGACGACGAACCCAATGCCCATATTGAAGACTTTCTCCATCTCGGCTTGCGCGACGTTGCCGAGGCGTTGAATCCACTTGAATACCTCCGGCACCGGCCAACTGCCGCGCCGGATCGTCGCGCGCAGGCCCGGTGGGAGGATGCGGCCGAGGTTGTCCGGGAGGCCACCGCCGGTGATGTTCGCCAGCCCGCTGACGGCGAAGTCCGGCGTCTGCACCGCCGCCAACATCCTGCGGATGGGCTTCACATAAATGCGCGTTGGGGCGAGCAGTTCCTCGCCGACG
>JBBRUO010000119.1:0-12548 GCA_038247725.1 Gemmatales bacterium | reverse complement strand
CGGGGGCGGTGGGGCGGGCCATGGGGGCGGGGGGGCGGGGGGGGGGCGGGTGTGGGTCTCCGGGGCTGTGGGGGTGGGGGGTGGTGTGCCTCTCCTTGGCCGCGCCCACCGGGAGCGAGAATCCCTTACCGCGCGACATAGCCGCCGTCCACGAATAGCGTGGTGCCGGTGACGTAACTGCCGGCGTCGCTGGCCAGCATCAGCATCGGGCCGACCAACTCCGTCGGGTCGCCCCAGCGGTTCAGCGCGGTGCGGTCGGCGAACGCCTTCTTCTCGGCGTCGGACAGGATCGACATGGGCATGTCGGTCATGAACGGGCCGGGGGCGAGGCAGTTCACCGTCACCCCGAACGGCCCCAGGTCCAACGCACTCGCACGGGCCAGGCCCATCAGGGCGGATTTCGTCGCCGAGTACGCGCTCCGCTTTTCCTTCGACACCTGCCCCATGATGGACGAGATGTGGATCACGCGGCCCCACGTCCGCTCCTTCATCTGCGGCACCACCGCCCGCGTCAGGCCCATCACCGACGACAGGTTCACCTCGACCACGCGGTCCCAGGCTTCATCGGTAATCGCGTCGATGGCCTGGGGGAAGTTCATCCCGGCGTTGTTGATGAGGATGTCGATGCGGCCCATCTGTTTCGTCGCGGTCGCGGCCAGTTTCGGGAGTTCGTCCCGCACGCTCACGTCGCACACGGCGTACCCGCCCTTCCGCCCGGTGCCATCGAGGACGTATTCGAGCGAGGCTTTCAGCTCCGCCTCGTTCCGCGAGGCGATGAACACGTCCGCACCGGCTTCGGCGAGGCCACGTGCCATCGCCCGGCCGAGGCCTTTGTTGCCGCCGGTGACGAGCGCCACGCGGCCGGTGAGATCGAACGGGGAAGGCATGGTGGGTGCGTCCTGAAAAGAAGGAGGAATCAATCCAGAGGAACGCGGATGACACGGATGGAAGGCAGGATCAAAGCCGGGATCAATCCAAGCATTTGTTCGGTCGGATCCTCTTCATCCCTGCTTTGATCCGTGTCATCCGCGTTCCTCTTTTCGAAACCTCTGGCTTCTGAATTCTGTTCTACATTCAATTCGGTTTCCGTTCCGAAACGAGTGCCGCCCGATGGATTCGCCCCTCGACCTCCTCGTGAACGCCGCATCCGCCGACGGCGGGTGGGGGTATCGCCCCGACCAGCCGGCGCACGTCGAGCCGACCTGCTTCGCCGTCCTCGCGCTGGCGGACTCGGACCCGCCGGCCGCCGCGCGCGGGCTGGCGGCGTTGGAAACGCACGCGCACGCCGACGGCAGTTACCGCCTCAGCCGGGGTCGTCCGCAAGCTGTCTGGCCGACGGCGCAGGTGCTGTTCACGAAGGCCATGCTCCAACGGCCGTTCGGCCAGACCGCGGTGAAGCTCCTGGAAATCGAAGCGAAAGTCGTGCGGACGCCGCAGTCCGACGCGGGCGGCATCGACGCCGGGTTGCTCGGCTGGCCGTGGGCCGAAGACACGTTCTCCTGGACCGAGCCGACCGCCTGGGCGTGCCTCGCGCTGCGAGCGGTGGGGCAGGGGAATCACCCCCGCGTGCAGGAAGGGCTGCGGCTGCTGATCGACCGCGCCTTCGATCACGGTGGCGCGAACTACGGCAGCCGGGTCATCCTCGGCAAGCAGACGGAGCCGATGCCCGGCCCGACGGCGGCGCTGCTGCTGGCCGTGCAAGGGGTGACGGATCAGCCGCGCATCGACGCCGCGAAAGGCTACCTGCGGGTGATCGCGGAACAGACGGTGGACCTGGAAAACCTCGCCTGGATCAAGATCGCACTGGCTTGCCACGCGGACGACAACGCCACGCGAGAACTGCTGCCGAAGCTGGACGCGAAGATTCGCGCCGCACTCGAATACGAGACGACCGCGACCGCCGGCCTCACCGCCGGGCCGCTGCGGCTCGCCCTCGCCGCGCTCGCGCTGGACACGGCGAACCGCAACCCGTTCAAGCTGACCGACACCCCGACCGTCGCCGCGTCCGCCGTCGTCGGCAGCACCCGCCAGTCGGCCGCCGACGCGCCGAGCCGGGCCAGCGGGGAGACGGCCGGCTTCCTCGGCCGCATCCGCCAGCGGTTCCGTAACGTGTTCGTCAACGGCCTCGCCGCCATGCGCCCGCTGCCGCTGTCGTCCGCCGTTCACATCGCCAAGGCGGATGCGTATACCGATCCGCTGGCGGATATCCTCGCGGCACAATACGAACACTTCAAACAGTTGGTGCCGGTTGCCGGGAAACGGGTCGTATTAAAGCCGAACCTCGTCGAGTATAACCCCGACAAGGTCATCAACACCGACCCGCGATTCATCGACGCCGTCATCGAGTTTCTGCAGAAGCAGGGCGCGGCGGAGGTGATCGTCGCGGAGGGGCCGGGGCACTGCCGGAACGTCCAATTCCTCGTCAATTCGAGCGGCTTAGGCGACGTGTTGCGCCGCCGCAACGTCCGCTTCGTGGATGTCAATCACGACGAGCCGGTGAAGGTGACGAACCTCGGCCGCACCACCGGGCTGGAAGCCTTATACCTGTCCCGCACGGTGGTCGAAGCCGACGTGTTGATATCCCTGCCGAAGTTGAAGACGCACCACTGGGCCGGCGCGACGCTGAGTTTGAAGAACCTGTTCGGCACCTTGCCGGGGATCTGTTACGGGTGGCCGAAGAACGAGCTGCACTGGCGCGGCATCCCGAACAGCATCGTGGACATCGCCCTCACCAAGACCCCGCACCTGGCCATCGTGGACGGCATCGTCGGTATGGAAGGCGACGGCCCGCTGGCCGGCACCGCCCGTCATGCCGGGGCGGTGGTGATGGGGCACGACCTGCTCGCCGTGGACGCCACCTGCTGCCGGCTGATGGGGCTGCCGCCGGAGCGGCTGCCGACGCTGGTACTGGCGCATCAGAAGCGCCTCGGCCGGCTGGCGGAAGCCGACATCCCGCAACTCGGCGAGCCGATCACCGCGCTCGCCCAGGACTTCGAGATGCCGCCGGAGATCGAGAAGCAACTGCTGCCGGGGCCACCCATCCGGCCGCCCGTCGCGGTGTGACCCGGCGAAATCATCCGCGCGGTATCCCCTCAACTGTCCCAAGATCGGCAACGCATTCATCGCGTTCGGTAGCACCCGTCACTCCGCCATGGGCGGCCACTCGGCTGGCGTGAAGCAGTCCCGCCAAGTCCAAGTGTCCTGTCCGGAACTTGAGTCGAAATCGCGAGGTTAGTGGCACGGTGTCGGGCACGGTCCGGCACCGTCGGGCGAACCGACAACGGGCGCGGCGAAGGTGCAATCCGCCGGGCACGGGGAACCGTATTGCCTGTAAGAAGCCGCGCAAACGCTCTCGCCTGACGCAAGTTCTCCGCCCGAGCCGAAAGGGGGCGCGCGCCGCTGACGATTTTCCCGACGGGCGGGATATTCCTTGCACGGCGAGTGTCGCGGGGGACAATCCGTCAACGGATTCGAGACCCGACGGGGAAATTGGGGTTACATATGGAACGGATGCCCCGATCCATTCGTCTGAAGGCAATATTCGTGGCGGTTGGGTCGAGCGGCCCTTCACCGTATCTTAACCTGTCCCCGCAACAGTGTTATCGATCTTGAATATCCTGCCAGGGACGTGGCCCATGTCGCACGACGTTCCGCTCCATTCCTCGACCTTATCCCGCCTCGCGCCGCCATCCGGCTCGCGGCGACTGACTTTCTAGCGCGGCCCGGCTCCCCGGCGTCCGTTCGGACTCTCTCACCCCGCAAATGAGCACCCTGAGGCGAACATGAACTTCTTCCTGAAGCGGTGGCTTTCCGACAGCAGCAACCCGGCCCGTGTCCCGGCCCGCCCGCGGAAGTTGGGCGTCGAGAATCTGGAAGATCGCGTGACGCCGGCCATCACGATCCCGGACGTGCCGGTCGCTATGGGGCCGGTGCAGGTGAGCGACACGTCCGCCGTGGCCGCCGGGTACGACCCGCAGACCGTGATCAACCCGCTGGACCCGAATCAAGTGGTGACGGTGTACTCGACCGGGACTGGCCTCGGTCTCATCACGTCCGCGAACCGCGGACAGACGTGGAGCCTGCCGGTTCCGACGGGCATCCTGATCCGGGAGAACCCGCTGGACTTCGACGGCAATAACGCGCTTCGCCCGTTCACCGTTCTCGACTCGGCGGCCGCTGCCTTCGACACGGCCAACAACCTGCACGTCGCCTACATTCAGCGGAACCCCGCGAACACGGCTGGGGTGGTGGTGGCCGAGACGTTCGCCGTCACCGGTGGCGGAGCGGTGGTGAACTTGAACCGGTCCCAGGTGCTTTATCGGTGGGCGGGACAAGACCCGGTCTTCAACTTGGCCGTCGGCGCGAACAACGACGTCGCCGCCTACACCGACCCGGACACCCTCCAGACGCAGGCCAACCCGAACGCCGGACGGGGGGTGTTCGTCGCCTGGAACACGAACGCCACGCAGGCCGGCGGCGGGTTCGCGCAACTCACCGCGCAGGCGGCCGTGTTCGCGGCGGTGTCCGACAACGGCGGGGTGTCGTACAGCAGCCCGCAGCGGGTGTCCGACGGCGGTTACTTCGGCAACGCCGCCATCGACCCGAAGATCTTCTTCACGGGTAGCCGGACGGCCGGCCCGAACGGGGGGGCGCTCGGGTTCACGTTCAACTCCGCCGTGGGGCTGGTCACGGACGTCCGCGACCCGTTCTTCGGCCGCAACCCGATCGACCCGCTGACAGTCCAGCACACGGAAATCTTCACCGGCTTCGGGTTCATCAACGGGGCGTTTCCGGCAATCGACCCGAACCCGGCCAGCCCGCGGCAGACGACCCTGACGAGGACGGTGAACATCACCGACGCGACGTTCAGCACGCTCGCGGACATGGAAGTGGACCTGTCCGTGTTCGGCCCGGACATCGGCCGCCTTCAGATCGACCTGATCGCGCCGAACGGGCTGGGCACGGTCACCCTCCTCCAGAACCGCCAGCGCCTGGACGGTGCCGGGGCCACCGTCGCCGGCTTCGCGAACCCGGACGGCACCACCCCCGGTGTCCCGACCAACACGTCCGTCATCGGCGGCGTGGCCTACCGGAACGCGGGGAACTCGGACGGCGTCGCCCGCTCGTTCGGCCTCGTGTTCGACGACCAGGCGGCCCGCCGGGTGAACGACCCGGCCAACGTCTCCCCGTACATCATCCGCGTGCGGCCGGAGGATTTCTTCGGCAGCCTCAGTCGGTATAACGGCGCGACCGCAGCCGACTTGAACGGCACCTGGACGCTGCGGATCACCAACCACCGTCTCGATGGCACCGCCGGGATCCCCGACAGCCTCCTCGGCCGCTGGCAAATGAAGTTCGTGTCGCGGGTGGACACCACCGGGTTCGGGACGGACAACTTGACGTTCGTCAGTACCGCGACGACGACCGCCGGCCCGGTCGGCACCCCGACCGTCGCCTCCCCGGCCGTCGGCGTCCAGGGGTGGTATTCGGTCGCGGTGGACAAGACGAAGGGCAGTTTCAGCCCGTTCCAGGGCCGCGTGTACGCCGCGTTTACCGGCGGCGGCGGCAACGACACCGACATCTTCGTGTCCTCCTCCTCCGACAACGGGGCCAATTGGTCGTTCCCCGTCCAGGTGAACGACGACACCGGCTCGGACGGGTTCAGCCAAGGCGACCGGGCGCAGTTCCAGCCGACGGTGGCGGTGGACCCGACCACTGGGACGGTGGTGGTGATGTGGTACGACGCGCGGTGGGACGCCTCGAACGGCCGCCCCGCCACGTTCATCGCCACGAGCGTGGACGGCGGGAACACGTTCAGCCCGAACACGTTCCTGAACGCGACCAAGTCGGCGACCGACGCCATCGACCGGACGACGGTCGCGATCGAGCCCGTGCCGAACAACCTGGCCGCCCTCGGGGCGACCGGCTTCGGCAATGAACAGGGGTTGGTGGTGTACGGCGGGACGGTGGTGCCGGTGTGGACGGGGAACTTCAACGCCGGCGCGGGCGGCCTGTTGTCGGCCGTCACCCGCATCGCCGCCGGGCCGCGGGTGCTGCAAGGGGACATGGGGCCGATCACGGACGACTTCATCAGCCCCGGCGGCGGCGCGACCGGTTACAATGACACGTTCGCCATCGACGGCACCCGCGAGTTGGGCGCGATCTACGTCCGCTTCGACCGCCGGATCGACCCGACCACGTTCACCCCCGCCGACGTGCGGTTGTTGTACCGGGGCACCACTTCGGCCGCCGCCGAGGACATCAGCGGGGCGGTGCTGGCGGTGACGCCGCTGAACACTAACGGCTTCGGGGCGACGCGGTTCCTCATCCGGCTGACGCCCCAGTCGCGGGTCGGCACCTACAGCTACGCCGTCGGCCCGGACGTCAGCGACCGCATCCGCGAGGTCAGCAGTATCGGCGGCACGGTGACGGCCGGCACCCGGATGGACCAGCACGCGAACGGCACCGAGAACGAGCCGACCGATGCGTTCGCCAACCCGAACCCGACCGGCGGCACGCCGTTCGTCTTGCCGTACAACACGGACAGCCTGCCCCTCATCATCCCCGGCCCGCGGCTGGTGTCCAGCACCCCGCAGACCACCCTCGACGGGGCGGTGTCGTTCATCGACGTGACGTTCGACCGGGACATGCTGGCGTCCTCGTTCACCCCGTCCCAAGTGATCGAGTTGCGACTGCCGACCGCGGAGATCGTGTCGAGCGGGTTCGTTATCACCCCCAACCCGGCGGGCACGCCGGCCGCCCTGGCGAACCGCCGGTTCCGGGTGAGTTTCCCGACGCAGACCCTGAGCGGGTATTACTCGCTGGTGCTGGGGAGCGGCATCAAGTCGGCCACCGGCATCGCGATGGACCCGAACACGAACGCCGGGTTGGACCTCGTCACCGGGCGGGTGACCAACCCGGCCGTGGCCGGGACCGTCTCGGTGGAGGTCAACCCGGGGTTCATTGGGAACCCGATTCCGGTGGCGGCGAACGCCTCCACCCCGTCGGTGACGACGTCAACTCTGACCATCACCGACCCGTTCGTTATCACCCAACTGCTCACTACGCCGATCCAGTTGCGGCTGGACATCGCGTTCTCTGATGTCCGCGACCTGTCCGCCCGACTCATCGCCCCGGACGGGACCGCCATCCAACTGTTCACCAACGTCGGCCAGTTCGGCGTGTCGTCGTTCGCCAACTTCACCAACACCGTCTTCAACGACTTCGCCCCGGCCGGCAACCTGATCCAGAACGGGGCCGCGCCGTTCAGCAACGGGCCGTTCCTCGCCCAACAGCAGTTGAGCGTGTTGAACGGGAAGACGGCCGGCGGCGCGTTCACTCTGGAAGTGACCAACCGGAGCACCACCCGCAGCGGGACCATCAACACGTGGGGGCTGAGTCTGCCCCGCGCGATCCTCGGCAGCGGCCTGGGCGAGCCGGTGGCGGACCGCACCACCGTCGGCTTCCGCATCTTCACCGCCAGCCCGACGCAAGTGGTGTCGTCCACGTCGTGGACGCCCCTCGGGCCGACCGAGAGTGTGGACCGCGTGTTCGGACAGACGAGCGTGGGCGTCGTCACCGCGTCCGCCGTGGACCCGAGCGACCCGTCCGGGAACACGGTGTACGTCGGCAGCGCGTACGGCGGCCTGTGGAAGACCACCAACTTCCTGACGGCCGACGCGGTCGGGCCGACGTGGATTCCGCTGACCGACAACGCCTCGGCGAACGCGCTCCACATCAGCACCATCACCATCGTTCCGACGAACAACGACGCGACCCAACAGAGCATCATCTACATCGGCACCGGGGACGCGGACACCCGGCTGCCGGGCGTCGGGTTCCTGCGATCCACCGACGGCGGGCGGACGTTCCGGCTGCTGGACAGTTCCAGTAACGCGGACGCGGCGACGAACATCTACCCGATCGATTCGCCGCTGCGGGACCACCTGTTCTCGAGCAACCCGACCTACGTGTACAAGGTCGTCGTCGATCCGGTGCGACTCACGAACGGGGAGTTCGTCGTCTACGCCGCCCTCGGCGGGAGCACCGACACGCAAGGGTTGTGGCGGAGCCTGACCAGCGGGCGGTCGTGGACCCGCATCCAGGCCGGAGAGGCGACCGACTTCGTCCTCGGGCCGAACCGGTCCGACCTGGATGTCAACGGGAACCCGTTCCTGCGGACGGCGGACATCGCCTACCTCGCCATCGCCGGCGCGAACGGCGGGGTGTACTTCTCCGACCAGATCGCCATCGTCGGGGCCGGCGGGTTGCAGCGGAAGGACGGCGGCGACGGCAAGCCGCTGTTCAGCAACGGCATCCAACCGTTCGTGGTCACGCCCCCGCCGGGGACGCCCACCTCGAACCCGGAGCGGATCGTCCTGCGGGCGGTGGCGGCCACCGCCAACACGGACCCGCTGGCCGCCCGCATCTACCAGGGCTGGCTGTACGCCCTGGTCATCGGCGGGAACGCGCCCGGCCTGTACATGACCAAGGACTTCGGGGCCAACTGGACCCAGGTGCAGCTCCAGACCCAGATTTTCGTCCTGGACGGTGTTCTGACCGCGTCGAGCACGCTGACGAACAACGAGACGGAGCCGTATTACGGCTCGTTCGCCCCGCAGAACTCCCTCGTGAGTTTCCCGGACAGCCGGTACAACTCCCTCGCCGTCGATCCGACCGACCCGAACGTCATCTACCTGGGCGGGATCGATGGAGTCATCCGCGTGGACGTGTCGGCGGTGTCCGACGTACACGCGCAAGTGGCTCAGGACAACTCGAAGGGCGGGGTCGGTGCCCAGACGGCGGGCGCGTCCGTCGGCGGCATCTCCCCGGATAACCCGCAGCCCGATTACTTCAACCGGCTTCGCGACCCGAACCAGCCGTTCGTCACCGGGGCCACCCAGCTCATCGGGACCGGCAGCTTGGCCAACCCGCCCACGTTCACCAACACCGGCGACAACGCCATGGCGAGTCGGTTCAACGCCTTCCTCGGCGACCGGCTGGTCCGCGGCATCGAGACGGTGTTCGACCCGCTGACGCGGAAGACGCGGCTGATCGTGGCCACCGAACGGGGCGTTTACACCGGCGTCGATGGGGCCAACCCGTTCCCGACCCAGGGTCTGTTCGCGAACGCCTCGCTCGTCACCGCCATCGGCTCGGCCGCCTCGGTGAGCGGCGACCGCAACGGCAACTTGGCCCTCACCACCGCTACCCAGACGGCGATCCAGCCGAGCCAGCTCGCGGCGGACTTGGCGGGCCTGTACAACCAGCGGAACCTCGACTTCTTCACCGGCAACCCGCTCCCGCCGCCGCGACAGAACTCGCTCCCGGGCATGGGGATTTATACGGTGGCGGACGAGGGGTACTTGAACCCCGAGGTCGGCGTGCTGAAGCCGGGCCACCCGAACTACGGGGTGGACCAGTGGCGGGGCGAGCTGAACTTCCAGCCGTACACCGTCTACACCGGTCACGTTCAGACCGACCCGCAAGGGAGCGGTACCATTTACCAGTACCGCCCGCCGGCGTTCGCCTCCACCGCCGGGGGAACGGTCGTCGATGGCTTCGGCCGCAGCACCGACATCTTCCTCGTCACCCTGCCCGGCCAGGCCCCGATCGGTCGGACGAACGGCCTGTTCCTCGCGGGCGACTCGGTCACGGCGGGTCAGTGGGCGGGTGTCCGCACCGCGTACTTCGCGGTCAACCCGGCCGACAAGAACGGCATCGCGATCAGCGCCCCGAACGGCGGCCGGGTGTTCCTCACCACCGACCAGGGCGTGAACTGGTTCGCCGTCAGCACCCCGGCCACGTTCAACAACAGCCAGGGGACCGCCCTGGCGTTCGGCGGCCGCGACCCGAACCTGCCCAGCGCGAACTCGTTCATCTACAACGGGACGGCGGAAGGGCGGGTGTGGGTCACGTTCACCGGGGGCGGGTTCGCCGCCAACAGTTGGACCGACATCTCCGCCGGCCTGAGCGGCGGACGGATCCTGAAGATCGTCGCCAACCCGCGGGGCGGCACCTCCGATGCCTTCGCGGTGACCGCCACCGGCGTCTTCTATAAGGCCGACGCCCGCACCGCCACCCCCTGGGTGAACGTCACCGGCAACCTGTTCTCCATCGTCCGCCCGGTGTTCGGGGAGACGACCACGACGCCGATCCTGACCGCCCTCACCGCCGTCGAGGTGGACTGGCGGTTTACCGTCCCGGTGCTGTACGCGGCCGGCAACACCGGCGTGTTCCGCGCCACCGCCGGCACGACGACGGCCGGCCCGACGTGGGCGCTGTTCCCGGACATGGCCGGCGGGGCGGCCGTGGACGGCGGGTATCTCCCGAGTGCCGCCGTCACCGACCTGGACCTGGTGTACGGCAGCCTGAACGCCTCCGGCGTGCCCGACCAGACGACCGGCCGGAACGTGCTGGTGGCCACCACCTACGGCCGCAGCCTGTACGCCATCCGCCTGCCCGCCGGCATCCTGCCGCCCGGACTCGGGACGAGCGGCCCGTACGTCTCCTTCGACGTCCTCGCCTTGCCGGACACCAACCCGGCGACGCCGCCGGATGTCGCCACCGGCCTGCACACCTACACCCTCACGTTCGGCGACCCGTTCAACCCGGTGGTGGCGAACCGGGTGTTCCAGCAAGTGGACATCACCACCTTGACGGCGTCGAACGTGGCCATCGTCGGGCCGGGCGGGGTCCAGGTGCCGTTCACCGTCACCGACATCAGCTCGCCGTCCACGCCGGGCGGGGCCGAGTCGGCCAGGAACCGGTTCCGCTTCTTCTTCACCCCGCCGACGTCGGGCACCTACACGTTCTTGCTCAACACGAACGTCCGCGACACCAGCGGCCGACGGCTGAATCAGAACCGGGATGGCGCGAACGGGCAGATCCCGTCCGACTGGTTCCGCGCCACGTACACGATCACCGTCAATCAGGCCCCGACGATCACGGGCGTGCCGAACCAGGGGGCGATCGTCAACGCGGCGACCGGGCCGCTGGCGTTCACCGTCGGGGATGACACGACGCCGGCGGGCGGCTTGGTCGTCACGGCGACCTCGTCGAACACGGTGGTGCTGCCGGTCGCGAACATCGTCCTGGGCGGCACCGGTGCCGCCCGGACGGTCACCGTCACCCCGGTCGCGGCCGGCGCGGCGAACGTCACCCTGACCGTCACCGACGCCGATGGGCGGCAGACCGTCACCACCTTCACGGTGTCGGCGGCGGTCGCCCCGGCGGTGCCGTTCAGCGACACCTTCGACCGGCCGGACGCGCTGAACTTGGGCGGCAACTGGGTGATTCAGACGGGGACGGCCGAGGGGTCGCTGAACTCGGCCCTGGGCACCAGCCCGACGGCCGCCATCGCCACGCTCAACGGCGTCTCGCAACTGAACTCGGTGACGCAGGCGACCGTCACGTTGGCCTCGACCGGCGGCAGTTCGATCGCCCTGGTGGCGCGGTACGCCGGTGCGGGGGCCGCCGCCGACATGTACTTGGGCATGCTGGCGTTGGAGAACGGCCTTGTCACCGCCCGCATCCTGCGGCTGACGGCCGGCATCCCGACCGAGTTGGCCCGCTCCGCCCCGGTCCCGCTGGCGAGCGCCTACCTGCTTCGGTTCGAGGTGGTGTTCGACTCGCTCAAGTTGTTCGTCAACGGGCAGTTGGCGGCCTTCCGATACGACACGGCGTTCGGGTCCGCCGGGATGACCGGGATCCGCCTGACCAACGGTAACCGGCTGGACGACTTCTCGGCCGACGATGTCACCCTGACCCCGCCGGCCATGCTGCCGGCGGTGCCCGGCACCACCGCCACGGACACGTTCACCCAGGCCGACGGCAGCCAACTCAGCCGCGACTGGCGGGACCGCCTCGGCAACCTGAGCGTGACCGGAAACACGGCCGTCGGCCTGGCGGCGGGGACGAACCTGTCCACCTACAATCTGGTCCAATCGACGGCGAACGCCGGTGCCGAAACCGTCGTCTCCTTCACCGCCGTCAACCAGGCCGCCGGCATCGTCCTGAGGTACTCCGGGACGCGGGTGACGCCCGACCAGAACATGTACTGGGGGGCGCTCAGGAACTTGGGCGGTGGTCAGCAGCAGGCCTCCATGTGGAGGAACTTGAACGGCACCTGGACTCAACTGGCCGCCGTCAACCTGGCCGGCACCGGTGGGACGCTGCGGTTCGAGGCGAACGGGCCGTCCCTCAAGCTGTTCCTGGACGGCGTGCGGGTGCTGTCCGCGTTCGACACCGCCCTCACCACCGGCGGGGTCGGGCTGCGGACCAACCAGGGCGGGGCGGCCGACGACTTCGTCGCCTTCGCCCTCGGCACCAACGCGACCCTGCCGTTCAGCGACCCCTTCACCGCCACCCCGCCGCGGAACCAACTGCCGTCGGAGTGGACCGAACGGGCCGGGTCGATCAGCGTCGCCACGGGCGCGGCGGCGGCGACCGGGACGAGCCTCGCCACCCTGAACGGGGTGACGGCGAGCGACGTGGTGGTGTCGGCCACGGTCCCGGCCCCGACCGGTGCCCTCGCCGGCTTGGGCTTG
>JBBRUO010000118.1:0-12593 GCA_038247725.1 Gemmatales bacterium | reverse complement strand
GCGGTTCGCGGACGTGACGGACGGGCTGTCGAACACGCTCCTGCTGGGCGAACGGCCGCCGAGCGCGGACCTGCAACTCGGCTGGTGGTACGCCGGCACCGGGCAGTTGAACACCGGCTCCGGCGAGATGATTTTGGGGGTGCGGGACCACAACTTGCTGCCGGTGATGAGCGGCTCGCCGTGCGGGCCGGGGGCGTGGCCGTTCATGGCCGCCGGCGGGTTCAGCGACCCGTGCGGGACGTTCCACTTCTGGAGTCCGCACGGCGGCGGGGCCAACTTCGCGGTCGCCGACGGGTCGGTCCGGTTCGTGCGGTACTCGGCGAACGACGTGCTGCCGGCGCTGGCCAGTCGGGCCGGCGGGGAAGTGGCGGTGCTGGACTGACCATTCACCCGACGGCGGCGAACAGGGTCCGAACGATGTCCCGCAACTCCGGCTCGTCCACCCGTTCGGCGGCTTCTTCCGGCGTCACCCACTCGCGGGTCCGCTGGCCGAACTCCGGGAAGTCGTCGGTCACCCGATCGACCCGCATGACGAACACGGTGACGTGGTGCTGGCGGCCCCGCTTCTCGTACCGGTAGGTGCCGACGGCGTCGCCCACCACCTCGCCCCGCAACCCGGCCTCCTCCCACGCCTCGACCAGCCCCGCCTGGGCGGCCGTCTGGCGGGGCTCGATGCGGCCCTTGGGGAACACCCACCGCGCGCGGCTGCGGGACGTAACCAGGCAGACGTGGCCGTCGTCGCGGACGGGGATGACGGCGGCCTGCGGGATCAGCGGTGACATGCAGTACCCTGCGCGGGGTGGGATGAATCTAATACACTTTTAGATCGGGAAGCGACAAGTGTGGCGGGCCGCGTTCCGCTCGCCTTCTTCGGTTCTTCACCCCTCTCGCCCCTCCTCGCCCACGCCGCCCACTCATGACCGCCGTCGAACTGACCGTCCGCCAGGTGATGGAACCGGACCCGATCACGGTGCCGCCCGGCTGCCCGATCGGCGAGGTGTTGGAGTTGATGAACGCCGAGCGAATCGGGTCGGTGCTGGTGGCCGACGACGGGCGACTGCTCGGCATCTTCACCGAACGGGACTTGCTGCGGCGGATCGCCGCCGCCCCGCCCGAGTGGCGGCGCGGGCCGGTGGACGAGTGGATGACCCCGGACCCGCTCACCATCGGCCCGGACGTGGGGTGGGACGAGGCGGTGACGGAGATGCAGCGGCGGGGGGTGCGGCACCTGCCGGTGGTCGAGTTCGGCCGCGTCGCCGGGCTGCTCTCGACGCGGATGCTCATCGCCCGCCGCGCCGAGTACCTGAACCTGCGGGTGGGGCAGGCGACCCGCGATCTGCGGGCGGCCAACGAGCAACTCCTGGCCCGCGATTCGGAGATGCTGTACAACCTGCGGACGGCCGGCAAATTGCAGACGAAGCTGCTGCTGCCGCAGGCCCCGCCGGACTGGCCGGAGTTGCGGTGGGCCATCCACTATGCCCCGCTCGACCACCTCGGCGGCGACTACTACGACTTCGCCACCCCGGCCCCGGACAAGCTCGGCTTCCTCATCGCCGACGCCAGCGGGCACAGCATCGCGGCCGCGCTGGTCGCGATCATGGCGCGGTTCGCGTTCGGCGAGGCGGCGACCGCCACGGACAGCCCCGGCGCGGTGCTGACGGCGATGAACCGGCGGCTGCAAGGGGTGACCGACGAGCGGTTCGTGACGGCCTTCTACGGGGTGCTGGACCGCCGCACGCGGGTGCTGCGGTTCGCCTCGGCCGGGCACCCGTACCCGCTGCACTACCGGGCGGCGACCGGCACCGTGACGCCGGTGGTGTCGCGGGGCTTCCTGCTGGGGATCATCCCCGACGAGCAGTACACCGAGCGGGAGATCGAACTCGCCCCCGAGGACCGCCTGTGTTTCTTCACCGACGGGTTGGTCGAAGCCCGCAACGAGATCGGCGGGCAGTTCGGCGAGGACGCGCTGGCCGAGTGCTTCGCCGCTCACATCGGCCAGCCCGTGGAGGGGGTCATCCAGTCCGTCTTGGACAGCCAGCGGGGGTTCAGCTCCGGCGTCCCGCTGACCGACGACGTGACGCTGGCCGTCTGCCACCTGGGGTGAGGACGGCTGCCACGACCGTCACCCCGGCCCGTACCGGAACACCTGCTCCAGCGGCACGCCGAACACCCGCGCGATGCGGAACGCCACCTCCAGCGACGGCGAGTACTTGTTCCCCTCAATGGCGTTCACCGTCTGCCGGGTGACGCCGATTTCGTCCGCCAACTCTTGCTGGGTCATCTCGTTGCGGGCGAACCGCAGCGCGCGGATGGTGTTCGTGATGCGGCCGGCGGGCACGGCCATCGGTCACGCCCCCCGCCGGTGGAGGTACAGTTGCGTGGCGATCCCGACCACCTCCGCCAGCACCCAGAACGCGAGCAGGACGTGGGTGAAGAGGAAATTCCCGCTGGTAATCACGGCCAGCCAGAGGGAACACGCGACGCCGGTCGCCAGCACCAAGCCGGAGTTCCGCGACCCTTTCAGGGCGATCAACTGGTCCCGCTCGTCCGTTGTTGTGCGACGGTCCAGTATGGCGATCACCGCATGCCCGACGATCTGGAGGACCACCAAGCACACCACCGCCACCGCGAATAGGACCACCTGCTCCGGGCGGATGTACGTCGCGTCTGGGGGAAACACCATCGCGAAGTAGGAACCGAAGCAGACGACGAGGCTGACGAGTATCAGCCACAGGCTCTTCTCCTGGAACGAAAGTGCCATCGCGGCCTCCCGAAAGGTGTGTCTTGAATATTTGACACGGTGTCAAATATTCGTTACACAAGCCAAGGTATCGCCACGGCTGCGAATGTCAAGTATTTTTGACACATGCGGCGGGTCACGCGCAACGAAAACGCCCCGCCGGGGGGCGGGGCGTTTCGAGTCAACTGAAGTTGAATCACTGTCGAATTACTTCTTCTTCCGCAGACGGCGAACCGCGCCGACAACCGGCAGGCCGAGGCCGGCGAGCAGGAGGGTGGCCGGTTCCGGCACCCCTTGCGGCGGCGGGATGACCACCCCGAGCGGGGCGTCCGTGGTGGTGATGTTGCTGTCCGACAGGCCGTCCGAGGTGCGGTTCGTCTGGGCGGTGAAAGACGTCCCCGTGCGGTTCGAGAACGTGCTGAAGGCGACGAAGTTGCCCAGCCCGATCTGCCCGGCCGGAATGGTCGGGCCGCTGTACCGGAAGACCAGGTTCGGGATGCCCGCGTCGTCGATCGGGTTCAGCAGCGGGTCGGTGACGCCGGTGTTCTGCACGCTGACGGACCAGTCGGCGTTCGCCCCGGCGGCGGTGCCCGGCACGTACCCGGCGAAGTCGTACACGGTGAAGTAGTTGCCCGACTGCAACTTCATGTCGGTCGGCAGGACGATCGCGTACGTCCACCGGTAGTTGCCGGAGTCCGGTTGCACGGACACCTGGGTGGGCAGCAAGCCGGCGGCGGCCGGGGCGGCGGCGACGGCGGCGACGGCGGCGGTCAGGATCCAGCGGGCGATGCGGGGGCCACGGGTCATTCCAACTCCCTCCTTAGATAGCGACATCCTGGGGTGTAATCCGGGCCGGTGTGTCCGGCCGCGGATGGGGTGTCCGCCTCGTGGTTCTGACGGCGGACACCCGTTGCTCTCTCGAAGCGGTGGCACCAATACGGCCACCGCGATGGGGTGTCAACCGCAGGTGGCGGGGGCGGCCGCCGCCCGCTTCCGGCGGCGGAGTAGGGCGGCCAATGGCAGTCCGAGGCCGGCCAACAGCAGGGTTGCCGGTTCCGGCACGCCCGGCGGGGTGGTGGCCACGGGCACCGGCACCGTCGTGGTGGTGATGTTGTTGTCCACCCGCCCGCCCGCCGTGCGGTGCGTGCTGGCGGTGAAGTACGACACGGCCGACTGCCCGTACTCGGACAGCGCCCAGAAGTTGCCCAGGCCGACTTGCCCGGACGTCGTCGTCGGGCCGGTGTACATCCACGACAGGTTGGACACGGCCGGGTCGTCCGTCGGCAACACGTCCGGCGGCGTCGGGCCGAGGTTCTGGGTGGTGAACACCCAGTCGGCCGGTTGACTATTACTGCTCGGCACGTACCCGGCGAAGTCGTAGATGGTGAAGTAGTCTCCGGTGCGGATCTGCGAGTCGGTCGGCAGGACGATGGCGTACGTCCAGCGGAACTGCCCGGCTTCGGGTGTGACGGTCCATTGCGTCGGGAGCAGGCCGGCGGTGGCCGGGCCGGCGACCACCGCGACGGCCCCGCACGCGAGCAGAAAGCGGGAGAGTCGGGACGAGCGGATCATGTTGAGGGTGCCCCTCCGGGGACGGGTGGCGTGCAAACGCGCGGCCGCAACCGTGCGACCGCGAGCGGTTCCGGGACGACCCCGAAACGGTGGCCGGTGATGGTGCCTGAGATCGCCCGGTGTGTCAACCTCGACTGAAAACCCGCGCCTCGACTCCCCGAACTCCGGTTGCCGGAGGCCGCGACGCGGCTCACAATCGAACAAGGCACGATATGACTGTCACCACTTTCCTCGTCAACGCTCGCGCGACGCTGCTGGCCGAGCGGACACCGGGCGGGTTCTGGGTGGGCGAGTTGTCCACGTCCGCCCTCAGCACCGCCACGGCGACGTTCGCGTTGAGCCTGTATCGGCAAGCGTACCCGACGGCGGGCGCGAAGTATGATGCGCTCATCCGCGGCGGGTTGCGGTGGCTGGCCGATCACCAGAACGCGGACGGCGGTTGGGGCGACACGACGAAGAGCTTCAGCAATATCAGTACGACATGCCTCTGTTGGGCGGCAGTGGCCGTGCCGGAAGCGACCGACTTGACCGCCGTGGCCGAACGCGCCGAAGCGTGGATTCACAACGAAGCTGGCACCCTCGACCCGAAGCCACTGGCGAAAACGATCGCCGACCGGTACGGCAAGGACCGCACGTTCAGCGTGCCCATCCTCACGATGTTGGCGCTGGCCGGGCGACTCGGGGGCGACCCCTGGAAATTGGTGCCGCAACTGCCGTTCGAGTTGGCCGCCCTGCCTTTCTGGTGCTTCCAAACGGTGCAACTCCCGGTCGTCAGTTACGCGCTGCCGGCGCTGATCGCCATCGGGCAGGTGAAGCACGCGAGGCGGCCGACGTGGAACCCCGTCGCCCGCTTCTTCCGCTGGCTGACGACGCGTGAAACGCTTCGCAAGCTGCGCGAGATTCAGCCGACGACCGGCGGGTATCTGGAAGCCGCCCCGCTCACGTCGTTCGTGGCGATGAGCCTGATCGGGGCCGGGCAATCGAATCACGAAGTCGTGACGCACGCGCTACGGTTCCTGGCTGGCAACGTCCGGCCCGACGGCAGTTGGCCCATCGACACCAACCTTTCGACGTGGGTGACGACACTGGCGATTAACTCCCTCTCTCCTGGGGGAGAGGGGTTCGGGGTTCGGGATTTGTCCCCCTCCCCCCTAACCCCCCTCCCGCCAGGGGAGGGGGGGACGAGCGAAGACACAATCCCATTTCCGCAAGGGGAGGGAGGAACGAGCGAAGACACAATCCCATTTCCGCAAGGGGAGGGAGGAACAAAACAGTGGCTCCTCGCCCAGCAGTACCGCACCGTTCACCAGTACACGCAAGCCGCGCCGGGCGGGTGGGCGTGGACGAACTTGAGCGGTGGCGTCCCGGATGCCGATGACACGCCCGGCGCGCTGCTCGCGTTGGCGAAATTTGGCGAACCCGATGTCGCCACGCTGTCGGCGGTCGCCGCCGGGGTGACATGGCTGCTCGACTTGCAGAACGCCGACGGCGGTATTCCCACCTTTTGCAAAGGTTGGACCGGCTTACCGTTCGACCGCAGCAGCAACGACCTCACCGCCCACACCCTCCGCGCGTGGGCCGCGTGGCGACCGCACCTGACCCCGCGATTGGAGCGCCGCATCGACGCCGGCACGAAAGCGGGCCTGACGTACTTGTTGAAAACACAACGGCCGGACGGCGCGTGGGAACCGCTCTGGTTCGGCAACCAGCACGCGGCCGAGGTGGCGAATCTGACTTACGGCACCAGTCGGGTGTTGCTGCTCGCGGACGTATCGGGACTCAGTGACGGCGTGTTGTCAGCCTTGCGGCGCGGGGCGGAGTATCTGGTTCGCTCGCAGAACGCGGACGGCGGCTGGGGCGGCCGCGCGGGCACGCCAAGTTCGATTGAAGAGACAGCGCTGGCGGTGGAAGGGTTGCTGGCTTCGTCCCCCCCTCCCCTAGCAGGAGGGGGGTTCGGGGGACAAGCAATCGCGGCAACGAGTGGAGTTGAGTTCCTCAAGGTGGCAACTGAAATGGGAACCCACTTTCCGCCGTCGCCCATCGGGTTCTACTTCGCCAACCTGTGGTACTTCGAGAAGCTGTACCCGGTCGTCTACACGGTTGCGGCGCTGACGCGGTTCGCTAACCTGAAAGGACTGGCAGTTCCTCCCACGTAATCCCGAGACCGTCATGTCGTTGAAGACCCGCGGCGAGTTGTTTGCCGGCGTCACCGTCGCCATCGTCACCCCGTTCCAGAACGGCGCGGTGGACTGGGACGCGCTCGGGAAACTGATCGACTGGCACATCGGCGAGGGGACCAACGCCTTGGCCCCGTGCGGCACCACCGGCGAAAGCCCGACCCTGACGCACGACGAGAACGAGCGGGTCGTCGCGTTCGTGTGCGAGAAGGCGGCCGGGCGGATCAAGATCATGGCCGGCACCGGGTCGAACAGCACGGCCGAAGCCGTCCGCATGACGAAGGCCGCGAAGAAGGCCGGGGCCACCGCCACCTTGCAAGTCGGGCCGTACTACAACAAGCCGACGCAGGAGGGCTATTTCCGCCACTTCGGGGCCGTCGCCGAGGCCGTGGACCTGCCCATCGTCGTGTATAACATCCCCGGCCGCACCGGGTCGAACATCCTGCCCGAGACGCTGGCGAAGTTGGCCGACACATACCCCAACGTCGTGGCCGTGAAGGAGGCGACCGGGTCGCTGGATCAGGCGTCGCAGGTGGCGGCGCTGTGCGACCTCACGATTCTCAGCGGCGACGACAGCCTGACGCTGCCGCTGATGAGCATCGGCGGCAAAGGGGTCGTCAGCGTGGTCGGCAACATCGTGCCGAAAGACATGATGGCCCTGGTGAGCGCGTTCGCCGCCGGCAAGTTCGACGAGGCGCTGGCGTGGCACCGCAAGCTGTTCCCGCTCTGCCGCGATATGCTCGGCGTGGCGACCAACCCGATTCCGGTGAAGACGGCGATGAAACTGCTCGGCCGGGACCGCGGCGAGTTGCGGTTGCCGATGTGCGCGATGGACGCCGCCGGCGAGGCGAAGGTGCGGCAGACGCTGGTGAACTACGGGCTGCTGGCGGGGTGACGGAGGGCAACTCCCTGGTGACGGATCGCGTCCCCAGTACCGAGTCCCCAGCCGATGTTGCTGGGGACTCGGTACTGGGGACTCCACTTCCCCTGGTCTGCTGTTCCCCGCTACCCGACGTACACGCCGTCGGACAGGCTGGCCCCACCGTAGACGAACCCAGCAGCCATCTGGGTGGGGCTGCCGCCGCCGGCGATGGACCGACCGCCGTACACCCACACCTGGCTCTGGGTGTTCTGCCCGGCGGCGGCCACCAGGTCCGAAACCCCGTCCCCGTCCACGTCGCTCGCCGTCACCCGGACGCCGCCCGTGGTGGCTGAGTCGCCGGCGAAGAAGTTGGCGAGTGGGGCGTCCAGCGCGGTCGTCGCGCCCTGTTGGATGAGCGTCCGACCGCCGGCCACTCGCACGCGGGGGCCGCCGCCGGGGCCGGCCCCGAACGCCACGTCCGCGAACCCGTCCCCGTCGAAGTCGCCGACGGCCACGTAGGAGCCGTTGTTCAGGTTCGGCTCGAAGGCGTAGAAATCGCCGACCAGTCGCTCCGGGTTCCCGGAGAGGACGGTGCGGCCGTCGTAGATGGCGACCCGCGGGCCGCCGGTGAACCCGGCCGCCACGACCAGATCGTCCACCCCGTCGCCGTTGATGTCACCGGCCGCGATGCGGGCACCGCCGCGGAAGTTCGGGTCGGCGATGCCCCAGAAACTGGCCGTGAGAACCGGGTTGCTGCCTTGCAGCGAGAAGATGCGGACGTTCGGCCCCCCCCCCTGGTCGGCCGACAACACGATGTCCGGCCGCCCGTCGCCGTCGAAGTCGCCCGCCGCGACGAACACCCCGCCCGTGAACTCGGCCGGGTACGCCAGGAAGTCCGTCACCTTGTTCCCGCTCGCCCCGTCGTACACGGCGATGCGGGCGGACCCGCCCGGCCCGGCCCCGACGATGATGTCGGGCACGCCGTCGCCGGTGACATCCGCCACCGCCGTCCGGACCTGGCCACTGAAGTCGCTGTACACCCCGACGGGGCTGCTTGCCGGGGTCAACCCGCCGTTCGCCACCGAGTACAACTGGAAGCTGCCGTCGGCGGTGCCGGAGACGATGATCGGGGTGCCTTTCGTGGCCACGCCGGGGGTGCCGAGGATGGGCGACGTGGTGAGCGTCGTCTTGCTCGTCGCCGACAAGCCGGAGACGTTCCAGCCGACGTCGGCGAGGGCCGCGTAGTCGAGGTTGGAGAACGGCACGCGGGTGCCGGCGAGGACCGTCGGCTGCATCGACACCGCCGCCCCGTTGACGGTCGTGTTCTGCCGGAAGTGCCCCCGGCTGGTGTCCAGCGGCGGGGCCACGCCGCCGTACGCGGCCTTCGCGTTCGGCCCGTTGAATGTCGGGCTGCCGCTGTTGGACAGCACCCACTTGTCGAAGGCGGGGGCGGTGCCGAACCCGAAGACGTGGCCCAGTTCGTGGACGGCGACGGTGTAGAAGTCCAGCTTGCCGGCGGTCGGGCCGTTCGCGTCGTAGTTCCAGTTGGCCGTCGGGTCGAACGCCACCGACCCGCCCCACGGGGCGAATCCAGAGTGCCCCCGCTTCTCGAGTGTACTGAACCACGCCGAGTTCCCCTGCGCGGAGTACCCGCCGTACCCGCCCAGCCCGGCCTCGCTGCCGCCGACGGCGAACGACCCGGCGTACACCACCAGCGTGTTCGCCGGCACCGTCAGGTTGCTCACCTGGATGTTGACGGACGGGTTGCTCGGGTTGAACGTCTTCGCCGTCCACGTGTTCCCGCCGCCCGGCGTGATCGCGCTCAGTTGCGTGGGCAGCCGCGCGGTGAGGTCGTTGGCGGCCCGCTGGAGTTCGCTCCGGGCGGCGGCGTTGTTCCCGAAGAAGCCGGTGTCGTAGGTGAAGTCGAACACGAGCTGGACCGGGTTCTCGCGGGCTTCGAGCGGTTCCACGGCCAGCGGCAGGCGGCCGCGGGGGGACGATGCGGGCGCGGTCGGGCGGAGCGTCGACGACATGGCGTATCCACTCTCTCGGGGAGGCGGTTGGGTGACGAAACCGGGAAGTCGTGCCGGGAAGCCGGCCGGAATTGGGGGCGGCGGCTTCGGAGCGGACGGGCAGGCATCAAGTCGGTCGGGCGGGTCACCGGCGGGCACCGGCGAACCCGTTCCGAAAGGTACTTAGGACGGCTTCGGTGACGGTGCCAAGCGAATTGAAGCCGGTTTTTGGCGGGTGTTTCACCCGGTTTACGACCCCGTTTCCGGACGGAATCGCCGGCCACGCGCGGGGCGGAATTTCCCCCGGATCGCTCTCAGTCCGTTGCCTTCCGCGTCGCGAGTGGGCACAATGGCGACACCTCACTCCCATCCCCCTGTCTCACCCACTCTCCCGTTGGAGTCGTCATCATGTCCGCCCGTCTGTCCGTCGCCGCCCTGCTCGGGTGCGCCGTCCTCGCCGTGGGTCACCCGCCGGGACCGGCCGAGGAAGCCCCCGAACCCCGCGCGCCGGGGGCCAGCCCCGCCGTGCCCGAAGCCGTCGCGCTCGACCGCAAAGTCATCGCCGAGGTGAAGGACCACTCGACGCTGATGGCCAACCTGGAGTACCTGTCCGACGTGATCGGCCCCCGCGTCACCGGGTCGCCCCGTCTGGAGCGGGCGAACAAGTGGGCCGCCGAGAAGATGAAGGAGTACGGCCTCACCAACGTGCAGTTGGAGCCGTGGGAGATCCCCGTCGGCTGGGAGCGGGGCACCGCCACCCTGAAGGTCGTCCAACCGGACAACGGCAAGACGCTGACCGTCGCCTCCGCCGCGTGGCGGCCGGGGACCGAAGGGAAAGTGACCGGGCCGGTGGTCATCTTCACCCCCCGCACCAAGGAAGACCTGGCCCAGTACAAGGGCAAGCTGAAGAACGCGATCATCCTCCGTGGCCCGCCGGCGAACGTCGCCCCGGTCACCGACCCGAGCTACCTCGGCTCGCGCCCGGCCCCCAAGAAGGACGAGCCGAAGAAAAAAGACGAGCCGAAGAAGGACGAGACGAAGAAGGATGAGGAGCCGACCCTCACGTCGGCTCAACAGTCGAAGGGGGAGCAGCCGCCGCCGAAGAAAGACCAACCGCCCGTCGGTCAGCCGGGCGGCGGGCGGCCGGGCGGCCGCGGCGGGTTCGATTTCGCCCTCCGCGCTCTGATGGACGAGTTCCTCAAGGAAGAAGGCGCGGCGGTGTTGCTGTCCGACTCGGCCAAGCCGCACGGCCTGCTCACCATGACCGGCAACTGGCCGTCCACCGACCGCGGCCGGCAGCCGATCCCCACCCTGTTCATCACCCACGAGCACTACTCACTGCTCTACCGGCTGGCCAAGGCGAAGCCGGACCTGGCCCCGAAGTGCGAGGTGGAGATCACCAACAAGTTCATCCCCGGCCCGGTCACCGTCTACAACACTGTCGGCGAGATCAAGGGGAGCGAGAAGCCGGACGAGTTCGTCGTCATCGGCGCGCACCTGGACTCGTGGGATCTGGGCACCGGAACCACCGACAACGGCACCGGCAGTTGCATCGTCCTGGAAACCGCCCGCGCGCTCGGGGCGCTGGCGAAACAAGGGATCCGGCCGAAGCGGACCATCCGCTTCGCGCTCTTCACTGGCGAGGAGCAAGGGCTTTACGGGTCCAAGGAGTACGTCAAGCGGCACAAGGACGAGTTGGAGAAGACGAGCATGTGCCTGGTCCACGACACCGGCACCGGCATCGTGCAGGGCATCTCGCTGGGCGGCCGGGAGGCGGTGCGCAAGGTCCTTGATGTCGAACTGACGACGCTGAAGGAAGTGGACGGCTGGAAGGGCCTGAACATGCGGAACCAGGGCGGCACCGATCACCTGTCGTTCCGCGGCACCGGCGTTCCGGGCCTCGCCTGCGACCAGGAAACGGACGAGTACCGGTACACCCACCACACGCAGACCGACACCTTCGACCACGCCAAGCCGGCGAACCTGATCCAGGGCGCGCAGGTCATGGCGGTGACGATCATGCGGGTGGCGAACTTGCCGGAGTTGCTCCCCCGCGACCCCGAGCGGGCGCTCCCCAAGGGCAAGGGCCGCGATCCGGAGCCGAAGAAGGTCGATCCGAAGAAGGGCGACGGGAAGTCGGGATAACGGCGGGCGGGTAAACAATCCGGTCGCCCGACTCACGGGAGTCGGGCGACTTCATAGACGGCAACCACTTCACCGGCCGACTTACGACTTCCCCAGCACGAGATCGACCACCCAGCAGCCACGGACGTGTTCGCCCGGTTCGCGGCAGTGGTTCAGGATGTCCGGGTGTTCGCACCCGGCCTCTTGCAGCGCGTCGGCGAGAATTGGCATCCGCTCGAAGGCGCGGTCGTCGTAGATGCCCCGCGCGAGGCCGACTGCGACTTCGGATCGCCACGCCGGATCGAACGCGACCGGGCGGAACGGGTTGCCGAAGATGTCACGAAGGAGAGCGGCTTGGTGAACCCATTCTTGTTGTTTTTGGCAAGTCGCATCGGCCGCCGATTGCAAAACCACTAGGAGATCACCTTCCCCAACACTTGGGCAGTTTGCCGCAAATAGCGCCGCCTCCGCCGCCGCGAGGTGCCCAAGTTCGATCACATCGCTGCGATCAGTTCCCAACGCAACAGACTCTTCGCCAATCTCGTCATACATCTCCCGGCAGATCTCTTTCTCTTTAAATGCCTCGATCGCTTCCGCTGACGCCAAATCCAGTTCTCTCACCCCGACAAGACCCTCGGCTGCCAACTCGGAACATTCTACAGCCCGGCGGCTTCGCATATCCGACATGAGATGCCACACGCGACGGCAACAGGCACATGCAGCCAAACGAGATTTCCGTGAGCTCAATGCCCCCCTAAAATGAATCAAGAGACCAAAGGGTTCGCAAGCAGATAGCCACTCTCGCTCGTTCATCGCCGCCCCTCCTTGTCCCCGGTTCGCTTCCTCCGCACTTTACCACTATCCGCCCCACACCGGAAGGACCCATGAACCCGCTGCCGTCCGAGCCGTACAACGCCATCCAGGTCGTGATGATGCCGCGCGATACGAACCCGCACGGCACCATCTTCGGCGGTGTCATCCTCAGCTACCTGGACATGGCCGGCAGCATCGCCGCCCGGCGGGAGATCGCCCTGCGGGGCGGGGTGACGAGCGCCGCGTTCGTCACGGTGGCCATGAACCGGGTGGAGTTCAAGCACCCGGTGATG
>JBBRUO010000117.1:0-12616 GCA_038247725.1 Gemmatales bacterium | reverse complement strand
TCCGCACCCTCCGGGTGCGGCCCCGAACCGCACCCGGAGGGTGCGGACTACCTTCGAGACCGACCCATGCGCGTCACCTGCCCGGACTGCAAGACCCCCGTCCTCCTCGACGACGCCGCCGCCGGCGGCGAGGCGGAATGCCCGCGGTGTCGGGGGACGATCCGCGTCCCCGACCTCGACCGGCCGGGGACCGCCCGCGGGTTCGACGCCCCCGCCCCGCCGTGGCGCGGCCGCGGCGTCACGGCGCTCGTGTTCGGCCTGCTGTCGGTGCCGGGGGCGCTGTGCTGCGGACTCGGCGGGCTGTTCGGGATCGTCGCGTTCGTCCTCGGCGTCATCAGCTTTCGCACCCTCAGCCGGGGGCCGGCGATCACGGGGGCGCTGTTCGGCGCGGTCGGCGTGGTGCTGTCACTGGGGGTGGTGATGTTCGTCGGCATCCTCCAGTCGGCCATGAATCGCGCGGTCGATCCGCCGGCCGTGGACGGTGCCCAACCGCCGTTCGTCCAGAAACTCTGAGCCACCGGCCCGCGCCCCCACCTTCGGAGACGGACCATGCCGAACGTCGTCTGCCCGACCTGCGGCACCACCCTGGCCGTCACCGACGCCATGCTCGGCGGCGAGGTCCAGTGCGGGCAGTGCCAGCAGGTGTTCCGCACCACCCACGCGCCGCCGCCCCCGCCGAAGCGGGCCACCGCCCGCCGCGACGATGACGGCGAGGACGACATCCGCCCCACGCGGTCGCGGTCTCGCCGGGAGGACGAGGACGACGACGACCGCCCGAGTCGCCGGCGCTCCCGTCGGGACGACGACGATGGCGACGAATACGCCGACCGACGACGACGGCGGCGGTCCCGCCGGGACGACGACGATGACGACCGCCCGCGCTCCGGCGGCAACACGGGGATGGCGGTGACGGCGATGATCCTGGGGATCTGCGCCATCACGGTGGAACTCCCCGCGACGCTGTTCACGGCGTTCGGCACGCTGTTCTGTTGCGGGCTGGGAGCGGTGTTCACGTGGCCGGCGCACATCATCGGCGTGGCGCTGGGCGTCACGGGTCTGATCCTCGGCATCGTGGGAATGAAAAAGAAGGAGGGCAAGAGCATGGCCGTGGCGGGGCTGGCCACTGCCATCGCCGCACTCGTCCTCGGCGTCATCAGTATGGTCCTTATCGTCGCCGGGTACGCGGCGTGGAACCGCGTCATCAATAACGGCCCCGGCGTGTTCATCCCTCCGCCGAACAATCCGCCGCCGATCCGCCGCTGGTGACGGCCCCCCGTGGAGGTTTCCCATGCGACACGCCCTGTGCCCGGCCTGCCGGCTGCTGCTGGACCTCCGCGACGAGTGGCTCGGCGGGAAGGTCGAGTGCGGCGGGTGCGGCACCGTCTTCGCCCCGCCCGCCCGCTGTCCGCCGGCGGTGGCGTGGGACGACCGACAGGCCGGCCGCCCGCGATACCGGAACGGCCGCCGCCTCCGCCCGCTACCGGAGCCGCCCGACGACACCGACGGTACCACCATGCACCGCCAGCAGAAGGGGCAAGGGCAGGCGGTGACGGCGCTGGTGCTGGGCATCGTGGCGCTGGTGGTCGGGCTGCCGGCGAGCCTGTGCTTCTGCCCGATCATCATGACCGTGCCGTCGGTGCTGGCTCTGCTCTTCGGGTTCCTGGGTCTTCGCACCGAGGGGCGGAGCATGGCCCTGGCCGGGCTGGTGATGGGGGCCATCGGGCAGGTGCTGGCCGGGGCCTTCCTGTTGTTCTACGGGTCGCTGATGTCGAACATGATGGCGAAACTGGCCCCGCCCCCGTTCGTCGCGCCGGCCGGGCCGCCAGTGGCGGCACCGGGGTTCAACGGGCCGCCGCCGGGCGGCGTCCAGAAGCGGTGAGCCGATTTCAGGCATTGGCGGGAAGGAAGACTAGCCGCACGAGGGGAGCGAGGGCTGACTTCCCCGTGGCCTGACTCTCCAGAGTCGGGCCGAGGTACCCAGGTGGTTCGGCCCGACTCTGGAGAGTCAGGCCACGGAAGACGGCGGAGTCGCCTCAACTCGACCAGGATTCTTCCTTCCCGCCGGTGCCTCACTCCGCCGGCTCCTCGAACAAGCTCGGGGCGGCCGATTTCACCTTCCGCTTCGGCTGCTCCGGCGGGTCCAACACTTCGGTCGGCGGCGGCGGTTTCCGCGGGACCGCCTTCTTCTCCACCGGCGGCGGCGGCGCTTCCAGCGTGGCCAGTATCACTTCCGCCCGCCGCAACACCGCCTCCGGGACGCCCGCCAGCTTGGCCACGTGGATGCCGTAGCTCTTCCCCGCGCTGCCGGCCGCGATCTGGTGCAGGAAGATGATCTCGCTATCCAGTTCCCGAACTTGAACGGTATAACAGCGCAACTTCGGTAACGTCGCCGCCAGTCGCGCCAGTTCGTGGTAGTGCGTGGCGAACAGCGCCCGACAGCCGATCACGTCGTGCAGGTATTCGGTGATCGCCCACGCCAGCGACACCCCGTCGTAAGTGGCGGTGCCGCGGCCGATCTCGTCCAGGATCACCAAACTGCGGGCGGTCGCGCTGTTCAGGATGTTCGCCGCTTCCGTCATCTCCACCATGAAGGTGCTCTGGCCGCGGGTCAGTTCGTCGCTCGCGCCGACGCGGGTGAAGATGCGGTCGGTCAGTCCGACCGCGGCGGCCCCCGCCGGGACGAAGCTGCCGACGTGCGCCAGCAGGGTGACCAGCGCCGTCTGCCGGAGGAAGGTGCTTTTCCCGGCCATGTTCGGCCCGGTGACGAGCCAGAACAGGCCGTCGGCCGGGTCCAGGTGGGTGTCGTTCGGGACGAACGTGCCGGCGGGCAGGGTCTGATCCAGGACCGGGTGGCGGCCGGCGGTGATGTGCAGGGTGGGGGCGTCGGTGATGGTCGGGCGGACGTAGTTCCGCGCGGCGGCCAGTTCCGCGAGCGCGGCGAGGAAGTCGGCCTGCGCCAACACGTCGGCGGTCTGGAGCAGCCGCTCGGTGCGCGCCGCGCACTCGTCCCGCAACTTCAGGAACAACTCGAACTCCAGTGCCTGGCTCTTCTCCTGTGCGGTCAGCACCTTCTCTTCATACTCCTTCAGTGCGGGCGTGATGTAGCGCTTGGCGTTCTTCAACGTCCGCTCGTGAAGATAATCCGCCGGCACCCGCGTCTCATTCGCGTTGGTGATCTCGATGTAATACCCCATGACATCCGTGAACCCGACCTTCAGGCTGTGGATGCCGGTGCGGGTGACCTCGTCCGCCTGGAACTGGGCGATCCACGCCTTGCCGTCGCGGGACAGGCGGTGCAACTCGTCCAGTTCCGGCGAGTACCCGTCGCGGATGATGCCGCCCTCCTTGGGCGAGTACGGCGGATCCTCCACCAGCGCCGCGTCGAGCGCCGCCCGGACGTCCGGCACCAGTTCCAGGCTCGTTTCCAGTTGGTTCAACAGCGGCGAGGCGCGGCCGGTCAGCTTCGCCTTCAACTTCGGCAGGAGCCGAAGGGTGCGGGCGATGGCGGCCAGGTCTTTCGGGTTGGCCCGCGCGGTGGCGACGCGGGTGGTCAGACGGTGCAGGTCGGCGGTGGCGTCGAGCAACTCCCGCAGGTCGCCCCGCAGCGCGTGTTCCTTCAGCAGTTCGCCGACGGCGTCGAGCCGCTCTTCGATCCGCGTCCGGTCGTTGGGCGGGGCCAGTAGCGCGTCGTGCAGGAACCGCGCGCCCATCGGGGTGACGGTGCGGTCGATGACCGACAGGAGCGACCCGTCCCGCTGGTTGTCGCGGAGGGTGCGGGTGAGTTCCAGGCTGCGGCGGGTGACTTCGTCCAGGATCAGGAAGTTGTCGGCCCGGTGGCGGGCGAGTTGGCGGAAGTGCGCGACGGGGGCCTTCAGCGTGTCTTGCAGGTAGTTCAACAGCCCGCCGGCGGCACGGAGGCACGGCTGGTCGTCGTGGAAGCCGAACCCGGTCATGGTCCCGACTTTGAACTGCGCCTTCACCGCGTCGAGGGCCGTCACCGGGTCGAACGTCCACGCCGGGCGGGGGTGGACGGCCTTCGCCGTCAGTTCGAGTGACACCGTGCCGTCATCGGGAATGACGCACTCGGCGGCGGTCAGGCGGGCGAGTTCGTCGGCCAGTTGGGCGTCGGTACAGTCGGTGGCGCGGAACAGGCCGGCGGTCAGGTCGGCCCAGGCGAGGCCGCACACCCCGGCCCTGGTGCGGACGACAGCGACGATGTGGTTGGGCCGCCGCGGGTCGAGCAGTTCGTCTTCGGTGATGGTGCCCTGCGTCACCACGCGGGTGACGCCCCGCTGGATGATCTTCTTGCCGTCGCCGGGGGCCTCCAACTGTTCGACCACCGCCACCCGCTGCCCGGCCCCCAGCAGCATCCGCAGGTAGTGGTCCAGTTTGGCCAACGGGAAGCCGGCCATCGGGTGCTCCTCCCGCTTGGTCAGCGTCAGGCCGAGCAGCTTGTGGCCGACCTCGGCGTCCTCGTCGAACAGCTCGTAGAACTCGCCGTTCTGGAAGAACACCATCATGCCGGGGTGGGCGTCCTTGGCGGCCCGGAACTGCTGCATCATCGGCGTCATGTCGGTGCCCGGCGGACCCACGGAAGATCGATGCCCACTGTATCGGCATTCCGGGTGGGGGGAAATGACCGTCGCGGGTCAGGCGGTCAGTGGCCCCCGAAGGGCGGCCGGGAAAACGGCCCAAGTCGCCTGATACGCCGCTTCCAGTGGGCACGGGATGTACCGATCCGGGCTGAGGAAGAGCGGCATGTCCGGCAGGGAATCGCCGACCGCGATCAATTCCACGTCGGCGACCTTCTCCTCGCCGGCCGAGTACGAGGCGAGCGTGAGCGGCTTGTCGGCGGGCAGGGCGAACGAGTGACCGCGAATGTCTTTCCAGATGAGCGAAGGAATTGACCGCGAGCCTGTGGATAGCGGCGGGAACAAATCGGCGACGAAGTGGTGAACGCCGCGACGAAGCAACTCAACGGAGTTGCGAACGTACGCTTTCGTTGAAGTCTCGCTCCGCTTGATTCCCGCAGGAACGATCTCGATGGTGGCGATCAACTCCCTCTGTTCTCGGTACACCGAAACGCGGTCGGAGCGGCCGGCGTACCCGAAGAGATTATCACCGCCGGCGTCCACCTCGCTCATGGCGAAGTAACCGTCCGGTAGCCCGCCCAGGTTCAGGGCGTCGCACAGCGCGGCGATCCACCGCTGGTGGAAGAAGTGAAACGTGCCGGCGCGGACGCGGGTCCAGTCGTGGACGGGCATGGGCAGCTCCTCGGTCACTCCTCGCGGGACGACGGGGCGGGCGGGATGGGCAGCAGGCCCGGCTTCGCGCCGTACTCGTCGGGCACGAGGGCGTTGGTCACGACCAGGTCGGCGGCGGTCGTGCCGGCCAGGGCGGTGAAGCCGGCGGGCGGGTTGGCGAAGGTCAGCTTGCTGACGAGCGCGGCCTTCTTCTCCTTCGAGAACGCCAGCCAGTCGGCCGACTCCAGCCGCTTCGGCGACACATCGACGAACACCGCGCGGGGCGGGAAGTTGGCGAACCGGTTCGGGGCGAACGCCGACCAGGTGACGTACCGGCCGGCCGCCATCGAGTCGCCGTGGGTGACGCGGAGGAGCGGGCCGGTCAGCTTGTCGAGCGGCGCGAACAGGGACGTGTCGGCGTCGATTTGCACCGGCACGAACGTCGGGTCGGGGGTGTCGGTGAGGGTGGCGTCCACCAGCGGGCCGGCCAGCAGGGTGGTGACGCGGGACAGCTTCACCCGCACCGCCGCCCCCTCGGCCGGCTTGGCGTCGGGCGGGCCGAGGTCGAGAACGGGGCCGCTCAGGGCCACCACCGAGTTGGTGACGGAGACGGTGGCGGGGGCGGCGGCGGGCATCCGCACCAGCCGCCCGGTGCCGCGGATCAGGCACTTCTCGAACCGCGCCTCCGGCCGCAGGTCGGGCGTCGTCCCGCCCGCCGGCGGCAGCACCAGGACTACGGCGGACGACTCGGAAACGGTGTCGTCGGCGGTGACGGTGCAGTCCGCCAGCACGCACCGCTTGCCGCCGGCGAGGGCGACGGCGGCCGTCGTCAGCCCGGTCGATTCGTCGGTCAGCGTCAGGCGGACGTGCAGCCGCTCCAGCCGCAGTTCGCCCTCCTCGACGCGGAACAGGGGGCCGTCGGCGGCGGGCACCAGCACCGGGGCGAAGCCGTCGTGGGGCTGGATGGTGACCCGCGCCCCGACTTTCGTGAGGGTGACGGCCGGCACCTTGACGTCGCCGTCGCCGCGAATTTGCAGCACGTCGTCGGCGCGGAGGGCGTCGATGGCCTTCTGCAGGTCGTCGTACACCCCCTTGGGCAGTTGCGCCTTCTCGGCCGCCGGCGGGTTCGGGTACCACACCTTCACCCCCGGCTTGGGCGAGTTGGCCGTCGCGCTGCCGGGCGGCCAGTCGGCGTACAGGCGGCCGGCGGTCGGCCCGCGGGTGGCCCCCAGGATGTGGACCCCTTGCGGCCGACTCACCCGCACCGCCCGCACCGCCGGGTTCAGTTCCAGCACCTTCCACGGGGTGGCCTTGTCGGCCGTCGGCGGCACCGCCTTCCACGGCGCGGTCACCAGTTCGACCGAGTCCGGGCCGACCGCCCCGACGGGGAACTCGGTGCGGAAGTACGCAGACGGTTCGCCCGCCACGGCCGAGTACGCGACGGCCGCCGGGTCCCCGCCGACGCTGCGGAGGGCGACCGGCTTGCGGTCGGCGTCGGTGAACATCATGGCCGCCGGGTCGGGCGGGGCGGGGGCGGCGAACACGCAAAAGCCGACGGCCACGGTGGCCTTCACCGCGTCGGTCAGCACGGCGGCGGCGCGGTGGTCGAGGAGGAACGTGCAGTGCTTGAAGTCGAGGGCGGACGCCGCGTCGGGGGTGGCGGCGGGTGCCCCCGCGGACAGGCGGACGGCCGCCTTTCCGGTGGCGAACCCGCACTCCGTCACGGTGCCGATGACCGGCCCGGCGAACTCGACGGCGGTCCACCGGCGGGTGCCGAAGAACACCCGCCGGGCGGCGAACGCGGTCGGCTTGGCCGTCCCCGATCGCCCCACGTGGAGGGCGGTGACGGACGCCGACTTCACCGCCCCGTCCGACTCGTCCCACGCGCAGTCCTGGAGGTCCACCGCCGCCGTCTCGCCCACGGCGACGCCGACCGGCTCGAGCGTCTCCTCGTCGCCGGCGGCGACCGCCTTCTCGGTGAACTCGAAGCGGACGCCCCGCACGGCGACGGCCTCGGCCCGCCGCACGGTGAACCCGCCGGCGCGGACGGCGAGCGGGTCTGCCAGCGGCGACACCGCCACCCGCACGACCGCCGGCGTCCGCGGGTTGGCGCACTCCAGTGTCAACCGGCGGCCGTCGAAGAAGACGCCTGGCGTGTCGCTCAGGTCGTACACGACGCCCGGCGTCAGGGTGAGGTGGGCGACCTCGCCGCGCGCCGCCTCGACCAGTTCGGCGGCCGTCGCCACCGCCCGCGGGCCGGTCGGCGGCACCACCTTCGGCGGCGGTTCTTCCTTCGGCAGCCCGTCGAACGGCGAGACCAGTTTGGGAACCGGCGGGTCGTCCCACGGGACCGCGTGGGCGGCGGGCGTGGGGCCGCCGGTGAGCGACGCCACCACCAACCCGGCGGCCAGCACCACCACCCCCGCGACGATCCACCCGACGGGCAGTCGCGGCCCCCCGCCGGCGAAGCGGGGGTGCGTCGCGGAACTGGCCGACAGGGGGTCGTCGGCCGCCGACCGCTCCACCGCCACGCCGAGTTGCCGGGCCACTTCGGTCAGGTCGGCGATCAGATCCGTCGGCGTCTGGTACCGGCGGCCGGGGTCTTTCCCGAGCATCCGGTTCAGCACCATCGCCAACTCGTCGGACACGTCCGGGTTCAGCTCGCGGGGGTCGGTCGGGGACGACAACTGCTGGGCGGACAGCTTCACCGCCGCCGTCCCCTCCGGCACCGGCGGGCGGCCGGTGAGGGCGTGGTAGAAGGTGCAGCCGAGGCTGTAGATGTCCGACCGCACGTCGGCGGTGCGGGGGTCGCGGGCCTGCTCCGGGGAGATGTAATCGAAGGTGCCGAGGGTCATCCCGGATTGCGTCACCCCGCCGTTCACGGACACCGATTCGGCGTGCCGGGCCAATCCCAGGTCGATCAGCTTGGCCCGCCCGTCCGGGGTGACGACGACGTTGCTCGGCTTGATGTCGCGGTGGACGACGCCGCGGTCGTTCAGGTGCCGCAGGCCGCTGGCGCAGTGCAGGAGGAACCGCACGCTCTCCGCCGGGGTGAGCCGCCCGAGCCGCTCGATCCGCGCCCGCAGCGTCTCCCCCTCGACGAACTCGAAGGCGATGAAGTGCAGCCCGCGGTCCTCGCCGGAGAAGAACACCCGCGCGACGTTCTCGTGGTCCAGTTTGGCGGCGGCGCGGGCCTCCTGCTTGAACCGGGTGACGGCGTCGTGGTCGCGGGCCGCCTCCGGGGGCAAGATCTTCAGCGCCACCAGCCGGCCCAGGTGGGTGTCGCGGGCCTTCAACACCGACGCCATCCCGCCGGCCCCCAGCGGGGCGATCACTTCGAAGTGGCCGAGGGTGCTGCCGGCGGCGAGCGCGAGGGCTTCGGCGACGGGGGTGCGGGGGGTGCGGCCGACCAACGTGGGGACGTTGTCCCCGTCCGCCGATTTCAGTTCGACGAGCGACGAATTCGGGGGGTCTGTCGGCGCGTGCATTCCGATCGCACCACGGCGGAGGTGTGGGAGAAGGTTCCCGGACGACGGCATCATGCCGCCGATCGAACGCGCCGGCGGGCCGAAGGAGCCGACACGGGTGTCATATGACTGGCGACAGCGGGAAGTATACCTCACTGGTGGCCGCCGTGTCAAATCGGCCTTCCCGCTGGGGGTGCGACAGCGGATTTTGGCGAACCGGGCCCGCCAGGGCTGTGAGTGGGTTGAATTTCGTTGGGATTCCCAGACCCCCACGGCCCTGGCGGGCCGGGTTCGCCCAGAATCGCCCATTGCCACATCGGGCGGCAGGAGGCGTCCTCCGTGAAGGTGATCGCCGCAACCCCATCCCATCTTACAATCATCACATGACTCGCATCGATATCTGCGCGAGCGACGATTTCGACACCCTCGCCCGGCTGCAAGCCGCGCTGGTGGCCGTCGGGGTCGTCGCCGACGACACCTGGCACGACTCCCCGCTGGGCACCGGCCTGACCCAGTTCCGCAAGGGCGACGCCGAGTTGACCGTCTTCAAAGACGCCTGGGTCGTGGACCTCGCCGGGCCGGAAGGGCTGGTCAACGAAGTCCTGCTGGCGATGCAGGCGGCCGAGTGACTGTCACTTCTTCTGCGCCTCATAGTTCCAGAAATGCAACCGCTCGCCGGCCTGCATGATCCACGGGCTGCGCCACGGGTTCCACGCCGGGTAGAACGCCGACAGCACCGACATCCCGATCAGCCCCGCCGCGACAAGGCCGCCCCACTTCCGCCGACCGAGCCAGTCCGCCGCCGGCAAGCCGCAGATCAGCCACAGCGGGATCAGCCAGAACAGCCACCGCGGGCCGCTAGTGTTGCCGCCGTAGTTGTAACTCTGCGTGCGGGTCAGGTAGAAGGCGAACACCACTGCCGACACGACCGCCACCATCAGGGTGAACAGGGGGAGGGTGAAGAGGCCCGAGGAGAAGACCTCACCCGGCCCGCTGCGCGGGCCACCCACTCTGTCCCGGAGAGGGTTGTTCTGGCTCCCCCTCTCCGGGACAGGGAGGGGGCTGGGGGGTGGGGTCTTCTTCACCAGCGCCGCCGCATCTCGCAGCCCACCCGGCACTCCGCCGATCATCGCCGCCAGTCCGAGCAGGAACATCGGCGTCAGGCTGAACCAGCCGTGGTGCCCGAACAGCAGGTGGAAGGCGTAGATGTGCGTCGGCTCCTGGTTGAAGTCCAGCCCCGGCACATACTGCCCGGCTTTCACCAGATCCCACTTCGCCCAGTGGCTGCCGGCGTAGTTGTACCACGGCCCGCCGAACTCCGCGTAGGCCGGGGTGAAGGTGCCCAGCGCCGCGTAGTTGCACCCGAACTGCGCGGCGACCGGCAGCACCACCCCCGCCGCGAACACCAGCCCGAGTTTCGGCCGCGCCCACAGCAGCGGCACGCACAGCGCCGCCGCCAGCGCCGCCGACGGCAGTTCCAGCGATACCGCGAACCCGGCACACAACCCGGCGACGAAGAACGCGCCGACGCCCGACCGGTTCATCAGGAACGGGAACACCGCGAACAGCACGCAGTACACCGCCGGCGTGTGGTTGTTCAGCGTGTTCGAGAAGGTGATGACGAAGGTGCCCAGTGCCGCGACCGTGAACGTCAGCAGGCGGCCGAAGTCGGTGCGGCCGTACCGTTCCACCACCTTCGCCAGCATGAAGAGGAACAGCGCGAAGGGCAGCACGTTCACCGTCAGCAATATGACGCACATCACCGGCCACCGCTCGCGGTCGATGTCCCACCCGGCGACGGTGTGCAGGAGCCAGTACTCGCCGGCCAGCAGCGTGGCGAGCAGCGGCGGCTTGCTGGAGTAGAACTCGCCCGTCTCCGGGTTCATGACCACATCGAGCGTCTGGATCCGTTCGGTCTTCGGGTCGAAGATGATGCCACGGTCGCCGAACGGCTTCTCCGTCGCGATGAACTTCTCCCGCGTGCCGACGACGTAGGTGCGGTCGTGAACCAGCGCCTCGATGGTGGCCCAGCGGGAGCGGTCGTTCGACCCGAAGGTGGGCGTCGGGTCGGGCCGCTCGGTCGGCCACTTGCGGGCGGGCGCGTCGATGCGGCCGGCCCCGAAACTCTTGTCGATTGGTGGCGCGTACCGGCTCGGCTCGTACACATTCTCCCCGCCGACGATTTTCGCCACCATCACCGCCACCGCCACAGCGGACAGGAACAGGTACGCGGTGTGGCGGAGGGCGGCGGTCGGGTCGGCGGGTGTCATGGGCGGTCGGGGCTTGGCGGGGTGCGGGCGCGGAACCCCCCCAGCATACGCGGGAAGCGAACTGGCTGGGAGGCGAGGCGGGTGGCCGCGATCGGTCGCGGACGAGTTCGGAGATTCGGCCACCTTGACTTGACAAAAGTATAAACGGAACTCGTATCCACTATTAAGTCCCGACGGACACACTTTCCGCAACCGGTGCGGGTGGGGTCCGGCCGCCGATGGCCGTTGCACCCCGCGGCCCGTTCCCGCATAATCACGGCGTCCCCACCTTCCCCGCCCGTCGGTCTCCCCCTGGAGCCTCTCCCATGCGCTTCGCATTGCTCGCCGTGATCGTCGCGGCCACCCCGGCCGTCGCCGCCGACAGTCCGGCCGTCACCTGGAAGAAGACCGTCCTCGACCCGACCTTCCGCTCGGAAGGGTCCGCCGTCCTCGACGTGAACAACGACGGCAAACTCGACGTGGTCGTCGGCGAGTTCTGGTACGAGGCCCCGACCTGGACCCGCCACGAGATGCAGACGCCGGGCAACTACGTCGATGGCGACAAGAACATCTACAGCAAGGTGTTCTGCGTGTGGGCCGAGGACCTGAACAAGGACGGGTTCGCGGACGTCATCATCATCCCGTTCCCCGGCGAGGCGGCCTACTGGATGGAGAACCCGAAGGGCAAAGGCACCGTGGACAGCAAGCCGACCCATTGGAAGAAGCACGTCATCTGGCACTCGGCCTGTAACGAAACGCCGCAGTACGTGGACCTGCTCGGCACCGGCCAGAAGGTGCTGCTGATGGGCTTCCAGCCGAAGGAGCCGAAGCCGGACGGGCGGAGCGGGCAGATGGGCTACTTCACCCCGAACGAGAAAGACCCGTACGCGGTCTGGGACATGCACCCGATCTCCGAGCCGGCCGAGAAGGGGAAGGGCAAGCCGGGCACCGAGCGGTTCAGCCACGGCCTGGGCATCGGCGACCTGAACGGCGACAAGAAGATGGATGTCCTCACCCTCGGCGGGTGGTGGGAGCAGCCGGCCAAGGCGGACGGCAAGACCCCGTGGACGTTCCACCCCGGCGGCGTCGATCAGCCGACGGCCGACCTGTTCGCGTTCGACGTGGACGGCGACGGCAAGGCGGACATCCTGGCCACGTCCGCGCACAAGTACGGCATCTGGTGGTTCAAACAGCGGGAGGGGAAAGACAGCCCGGCGTTCACGAAGTCCGACCTCTTCCCGAAGCTGGTGTCCGAGACGCACTCGGCGCACTTCGTGGACATCGACGGCGACGGGCAGCCGGACCTGGTGACGGGCAAGCGGTACTGGAGCCACGGGCGGGCGGAGCCGGGTGCGGACGGGCCGGCCATGCTGTACTGGCTGAAAGTCACGCGCGGGAAAGACGGGATGGCCACGTTCACCCCGATGGAAATCGACAACGACGGCGGCGTCGGCACCCAATTCACCGTGGCCGACATCAACGGCGATAAGTTGCTCGACGTCATCGTGTCGAACAAGAAGGGCGTTCACATCCACATCCAATCGCGGAAGTGAATCGCCACTCGTCGTCGGCGCCCGGAGGGGAGCGGGAGTAGCGCGTGCGGCGCCCCGCGCGCGGCGGCGGGGCGGGGGGGGGGTATAATAGCCCCCCCCCCCCC
>JBBRUO010000116.1:0-12821 GCA_038247725.1 Gemmatales bacterium | reverse complement strand
GAGACCAAAGGGTTCGCAAGCAGATAGCCACTCTCGCTCGTTCATCGCCGCCCCTCCTTGTCCCCGGTTCGCTTCCTCCGCACTTTACCACTATCCGCCCCACACCGGAAGCACCCATGAATCCGCTGCCGTCCGAGCCGTACAACGCCATCCAGGTCGTGATGATGCCGCGCGACACGAACCCGCACGGCACCATCTTCGGCGGCGTCATCCTCAGCTACCTCGACATGGCCGGCAGCATCGCCGCCCGGCGGGAGATCGCCCTGCGGGGCGGGGTGACGAGCGCCGCGTTCGTCACGGTGGCCATGAACCGGGTGGAGTTCAAGCACCCGGTGATGGTCGGCGACGTGGTGAAGTTCCTGGTGAAGGTGACGCGGATCGGCCGCACGTCGGTGACGACGCACATCGACGTGATCGCCGAGCGCGGGGCGGAGACGATCCCCGTGACCGAAGCCGAGGTGGTGTACGTCGGCGTCGATTCGTCGGCCCCCGTCGCCGAGCGGAAGCCGATCCCCCTCATGCCGTGATTCGACGACCCGTTCAATAAATCGGAACGCGGAAAACGCGGAAAAAGACAGGGATGAAGTGGATCGGACAAAATCATTCTTGTTCTGATCCTGCCTTCATCCGCGATGAAATTCGCGTCATCGGCGTTCCGGTTTATTGAACGGGTCCGTCCATCCTAGCCGTTCCCTTTCTCATTCTCGCGGGTTAAACTACCTGCACCCACCCCACCGCCTTTCCCAGGCCGGAGCCTTCCCATGACCCGCCGGTTTTGCGTCCTGTGCGCCGTCACCGCGGCAATCCTCGCCGCCGTCGCACTGTCCGCCGCCCCCGCCGTCGCCCAACAGCCGAAGACGCCCGTCAGCTTTATCAACGACGTGGCCCCCATCGTGAAGGAGAACTGCTTCGCCTGCCACGACGCCAAGAAGCGGAGCGGCAAATACGACATGACCACCTTCGAGAAGCTGATGTACGGCGGGCCGAGCGGCGAACCGATCACGGCGGGCAAGCCGGCCGACAGCGACTTCCACGACCTCATCGTGACGAAAGAGGACCGGCGGATGCCGCCCCGCGACAAAGGCGAGGCGGTGCCGGCGGACAAGGCGAAGGTGATCGAGCAGTGGATCAAGGAGGGGGCGAAATTGGACCCCGGCATCGACGCGAAAGCGGACCTGCTGAAGGAACTCCGCATCCGCTGGCAGCCGCCCGCGCCGCCGGCCGCGTACAAGTTCCCGGCCGTCGTCAACAGCCTCGCCTTCACCCCGGACAACAAGAACCTCGTCGTGAGCGGGCACCACGAGTTGACCGTGTGGAGCGTGCCGGACGCGAAGCTGATGAAGCGCGTCTACACCCGCGCCGAGCGGGCCTACGCGATGGCCTTCTTGCCCGACGGCAAGCTCGTCGTGGCCGGCGGTCGGCCGGGGCAAGAAGGCGACGTGCGGGTGTACGACATGAACGCCAAGCCGATGAAGACCGAGGCCGGCGTGGCCATCCTCGACGGGGTGAACGACAAGGCCGTGCTGCTCGCGTCGCTGACCGATTCCGAAGACTCGGTGCTGTGCCTGGCCCTGTCGCCGGACGGCAAGACGCTGGCCGCCGGCGGGTGCGACCGCACCATCCGCGTGTGGAACCTGTCCGCCGGGGTGACCAAGGCGAAGCTCGAACAGACCATCGAGAACCACGCCGACTGGGTGCTGGGGGTGGCGATCTCGGCCGACGGCAAGTACCTCGTGAGTGCCGCCCGCGACAAGACGGCGAAGGTGTGGGACTTGAAAGCGAAGGAGTCGGTGATGACGTTCCCCGACCACCAGAACATCGTGTACGGGGTGGCGCTGAACAAGGACGGCACGGTCGGCTACTCGATCGGGGCCGACAAGCAGGTGCGGACGTGGAAGCCGGGCGGCGACGGCAAGCAGCTGAAAAACAGCGGCGGGCACGGCGACGACGTGTTCAAAATCGCGTTCTCCCCGACCGACTCGCTGCTCGCCACCGCCAGCGCGGACAAGAGCGTCCGGCTGTGGACCGCCAGTTCCACCACCGTGGCTGAGAAATCCACCCTGAACGGCCTGACCGACCACGTCTTCGCGGTCGCCTTCAGTCCGGACGGCAAGTTGGTGGCGGGCGGCTCCTTCGCCGGGGAAGTGGCCGTGTGGAAAACCGACCCCAAGGACAACAAGCCGGTGGCTCTGTTCAACGCCAGCCCCGGACTGCAAGTCACGAAGGCCGAACCGAAGAAGTGACCGACGCGGGCGGTGGGGCCTCCAGACCGGTCTACGACTCGCGACAGGCCGGCGGTTCCAGTGCCACGGGGGTGATCACTCGGTCGCCCCTCGGGTACTCGAACCGCTGGCCGCCGGGTTCGCCGGTCGGGCCGACGAGGGCGAAGCCGGTCTTCTCCAGCACCCGCACCGACGCCGGGTTCTCCCACTCGGTGTCGGCGGCGACGCGGCGCACGTCCGGTTGGGTCAGTGCCCACTTCACTAGCCCGCCGAGCAGTTCCGTTGCGTAGCCCCGCTTCTGGAACTGCGGCAGTACGCAGTACCCCGTCTGGGCCGTGCCCGACTGTGGCGGACCCATGAACCCGCCGCTCGCCACGAGGGTCGGCGTGCCGTCGAGGTCCGCCAAGGCGTACCAGCCGAACCAACCGACGGCGTTCGGGGCCGCTTCCAGCCATTCGAGGAACAGGTGCAGCGCGTCGGCGAGCGTCTCCGGCGGCCAGTTGTCGGGTACCGTCGCTCCCAGCAGTCTCGCGAACTCCGCGCGGTCGCCGATCTCCGCGCGGGCCAGGGGTATCGTCGCGGGCAGCAAATCCAGGCGAGCGGTCCGGATCACGGGTGGCCTCGGTGTTGGCGTCACTTCACCGCCGTGACGACATCCAGCGGCGCACTCGTGCGGCGGCAGGTCACGTCACGGAAGCCGACGCCTTCCAGGAGGCGCGCGTACTCGCCCAGGGTTCGCTCTTTCCCTTCCGTGACGAGCAGCATGTTCAGCGATTGCAGCACCGCCCACTCCGGACCGGCCTTGTTGTCGTGTAGCACCTTCTCGGCGAGGAACACCATCCCGTCGGCCGGCAGCGCGGCGTGAATGCGGGTCAGAAGTTTGACGATCTTCGCTTCGGTCCAGTCGTGCAGGATGCGGCCGAGGGCGTACACGTCACCGGCGGGTAGCTCGTCCGCGAAGAAGTCTCCGCCCGTCACCGTGATGCGGTTCGCCACGTCCGTCGGGTCGATCAACTCCTTCGCCTGGGCCACCACCTCCGGCATGTCGAACACCACGCCGGACAGGTTCGCCCACCGCCGGCACGCGGCCACAGTCAAGTGACCGGTCGCCCCGCCGAGATCCACGAACGTCTTGTACCGGCCGAGGTCCACCGCGTTCACCACCACAGGCGAGGAGATGATGCCGTACCCGTGCATGCCCATCAGGAATTCGCGGCGGTCGGCGTCGGTGCGGAACAGTTGCGCGAAGATGGGGCCGTCGGTGCCGTAGGTCCGCTTCCACTGGTGGGTGCCGTCGCGGATGGCGTCGGGCAGGTTGTCCCACAGCTTCCACAGCACGGCGTTCGAGTAGTTGATGTAACCGAGCAGGCGGTTCGGGCTGGCGGTGGTCAGGTACGCCGTCGCGGCCGGGGTGTTGGCGTACCCGGTGTCGGTGCGGGTAAGCAGGCCGAGCATCTCGCACCCGCCGAGCAGGCGTTCCAGCGCGTCCGGGTTCAGTTTCATTTCCGAGGCGAGGGCGGCGACCGTCTTCGGCCCGCCGGCGAGGGCGTCGAACAGCCCGAGTTCGCAGGCGGTGAACAGCACTTGCGAGTTGCGGAAGCCGTTGAGAATGGAAAGCACGGGTGTCGGGTCGGCGGGTGTCAGGTCGGTCGGCATGGCGCGATGGCTCCTGGAGAAGCGGAAAGTCTTTCTATTCAGCCGCCGGCCGTAGTCATTTCTCCGCTCCAGACTTTGATCTCATTCCGACATGGGAATATGACATGCTGCTGTCGCACACGAACTTGATCCGCGTTTACTGCCCGGAGTTGGAGAAGAGGTTATTCGGGCTGGGGGCGGTAAGAGGCCCGACTCGACCCGGCCGAGTTGTAGGAGTCGGCGCACCGGTGCCGGCGGGTGGGGTGAAGTCGTCTCACCGAAACCCACGCCCTCCGCGAGACAATGGACTTCAGCCCGAAGGGCTGTCTCCTATAGCCCAGGCCTACGGCCTGGGTTTGGGACGGTGGAAGCCAGAGACTGAAAGGCTCTCTCACTCACCCGCGACGAGCGACCCTTTCAGGGTCGTACCCCAAATTCACCCGATACCCAGGCCGGAGGCCTGGGCTGGAGGAGACAGCCCTTCGGACTGAAGACCGACCCCCGCATCGTCATGGAGAGAATTCCACCCGCCAAACGCCTAACGGTTCCCCTCATAACGAGCGATTTCGTCGGATAGTCCAATGTTGGGTGGTGTCCTGCGGGCGGTGTAGGGAGGCAAAAACGCCTGAAAAAACGGCGGTTCCGGTTTGAAAACGGCCTGAAATCAGCGTTTGCACCGCCCGCAGGACACCACCCAAATAACCAAGGCGATCAGTTGTGTCCATACCTATGATCACCGAGGGGAGGTCGGTCGCATGCCCCACTCGGTACACGAGTGGGCAGCGTTACCGGGTCTCCCACCTCAGCCCGTCACCCGTTTGGCGAACGCCGCCAGCCCGGTCTGGTACGCCGCGACCCACTCGGCCTTCGGGTGTACGGGTTCGCGGAACCGCACCAGTGCGGCGACCGCGTCCGCCACCGTGAACGGCTCCTTCACCCCGCCGTGACAGCGGTTGAGCGTCTCCAACCCGGCCAGCGCGACGACGGCCGCGCCGAGCGCCGGCCCTTCGCTCGACACCAATCGGTCGAGCGGCTTGTTCAGCACGCTGGCCAGAATTTCGCCCATGAGCTGGCTCTTGGCGATGCCACCGGAGATAGTCACGCGGGTGACGACTTGGCCGGCCGCTTCATGCTCCTTCACCGCGAGGCCGATCAAGTACGCGATGGCTTCAAAGGACGCCCGCACCTTCACGCCGATGTCGGCCGGCTCTTCCGGCAGCCACTCGAACCGCGGCTCGGACACGCCGATGGACGGTTCGGACAGCACGAACGGCAGCACGCTCACCCCGTCGCACCCCGGCGGCACCGCCCGCGCCGCGGCTTCCAGTGTGGTCCAGTCCGGGTTCGGGCCGACCACGCGGTCGAGGAATTGCGCCCCGTTGCTGTAGCACCGCATCCACAAAAACGCGCCCCAGTTCAGTTTCATGCAGTCCAGGTTGCCGGACTTCGGCAGCGCGTTCGACGACGAGTTCACCACCGCCGAGTTGCCGAGAATGACGGCGACGTGACCCGGATCGACGGCCCCGCCGCCGAGTAACCCGGCCGCTTGATCGTCCAGCGTGGGGAACACCAGCGGGCGAACGGGGGCCGGGATGCGGGCGTCGGTTGCGATGTGTTCGGCCAACGGCCCGACCGGTTCGGTCATCGGGATGATAGCCGGCAGGCACGTCTGTGCGAGGCCCTGGTACTCCGGGTTCGCCAGCGCCGCCAGCATCTCCGGCCGCCACTGCTCGGTTCGCAGGTCGAGCATCCCGGTGGACGCGGCCGACGAAACGCTGATGCAGTCGAACCGGCCGGTGAGGTAGCCGGCGGCGAGCGGGCCGTGCGGCTGCACCCACCGCGTCCGCTTCCAGTCGGCGACCGTCAAGGTGGTTTCGTCCTTCACCAGATGCGAGAGCGAGTACCGCACGGCCCACGGCCCGCCGGTCAGTTCGACCGCCTTCGTTTGCCCGCCGAGGCGTTCCAGCCCCAGCGCGTGGAAGGCGGCGAGGGTCTGGTCGTTCCAGCAGATGAGGCGGCGGACTTGATTGCCGCGGGCGTCGATGCGGCCGGCGGAGTGGTGGGTCGCGGAGATGCCGCCGGCCTTCCAATCCTGCAACCGGCCGAGGTCGCGCAACTGCGCGGCCAGCTCCCGCACGCTGGCCCGCGCCTGTCCTTCCAACTGCATGACGTTCAACTCGCTGACGCCGTCGGCGGTCCACAAGTCGGTGGGCATCCGCACTTCGGCCAGCACGGTACCGGAGAGGTCGAAAGCGAGGGCTTTCACCGCCCCGGTGCTGAAGTCCCAGCCGACGATGACGGCGTTCGGGTCGGTGGCGCGGAGCGGTTCGGGCATGTCGGGCACCAGTGGGGAGTGTGGTGTGAGTGTGGCCGGAAGGGGTGTTGGCGGCAAGTGGGCCGGACCCAAACCCCTCCCGGCGGCGGTTCGGATCGCTACCTTGATTTGACTGTCGGATGTCGAACCCGCCCCATTTCCCGATCGGAGTTCTCCCGTGTCGAAACTCTCCCAGTCCGTCGCCGTGCTGCTCGCGGTCGCCGTCCCGTGCCTCGCCGAGGACGCCCCGCCGTTCAAGAAGGGCGACAAGGTGATCTTCCTCGGCGACTCCATCACGCAGGGCGGCAACGGCCCGAAGGGGTATGTCGGGCTGATCCGCACGGCGTTCGCCGAGAAGCACAAGGGTCTCGGCGTCGAAGTGGTGAACGCCGGCATCAGCGGGAACAAGGTGCCCGACCTGCAACGGCGGCTGAAGAAGGACGTGCTGGACAAGAACCCGGCGCTCGTGGTCATCTACATCGGCATCAACGACGTGTGGCACGGGGAGCGGGATCCGAAGCGGGGCACGTCGAATGAAGACTTCGAGGCCGGCCTCCGCGACGTCATCGGCCAGATCACCGCCGGCGGCGGGCGGGTCGTCGTCTGCACCCCGACGGTCATCGGCGAGAAGGCCGAGAACTCGCTCGACAAGAAGCTCGACGAGTACTCGGACGTGAGCCGCAAGGTGGCCGCCGACCTGAAGCTGCCGCTGGTCGATCTGCGGACGGCGTTCACCGAGTACCTGAAGGCGAACAACAAGGAAGACAAGGAGAAAGGGGTGCTGACCGGCGACCGCGTCCACCTGAACGCGGCCGGCAACAAGCTGGTGGCGGACACCATCCTGAAGGTGATCATGAAGTAACGGGCGGTCAGGCGAGCCGGGTCGTCCGCAGGCGGAGAAACTCGGCGAGCGTGTCGGGCGCGGCGAGGAGGCCGCTGCCCGGCACCCGGCACGCCGGGTCGTCGGCGGTGAACGAGTCCCAATAAAGGGCATGGACCGTCGGTGCGGCGAGACACGTCTCGGCGAGGGCGACGGCGGCCGGGTCCGGGAGTGGCCGGCCGAGGGCGACGTTCAGCGGGACGCCGAGCGTGTCGTAGGATTCCAGCAGTTGGATGACGTCCAGGGCGTCGCGGGGCGAACTGCACCGGGCGGTCGGGCCGGACAGCACTTCGAGTTCGAGGCCGCCGAGGTCGAACCCGGCCCGGAGCAGGGTGTCCACGAGTACGAACGGCGAGTACGCGTGCCCCGGCTTGGCCAGGTAGTCGCCCCACGGCTGGGACAGGCCGATCAGCCACGTCCCGTCCGGGTCCACCTCGCGGGCCGTTTCCAGCAACCGGGCGGCCAACTTCACCCGGTCGTCCTCACCCAGGCCGAGGGCGTCGGCGTGGTTGAATCCGTTGAGCAGTTGCCACACGCGGCACGGCTGGCGGTAGCGGGCGACGACCGTGGCGACGAAGTCGGAGAGGAAGGCGGTCAGGGTCGGCACGTCCCCCCGCCACGCCCGGAGCCATTGCGGGAACGCCCCGTCGGCCACGTCGATGATCGGCCCGATGGACACTTCCAATCCGGCGTCGGTCGCCCAGCGGACGAGCGGGTCGAGGGTGGACCAATTGAACCCCGCCTCGGTCGGCTCGATGGCGTTCCAGTCGGGGACGATGCGGACGGCGTTGAACGTGGCGGCGTAGGTGGTCGCGTCGTCGGGCGACAGCGGGCGGGAGAGCCGACAACCGACCCGCGTGTCGAGGGGTCCGCGGTGGGTCCGCGTGCGGTATCGCTCCGCCGTCAGTAACGCCGCCAGCCCGTCGGCGACGCGGCCGGCGGCTTCCAGGACGGCCGCGGGTTGCTCCTCCGGGACATCACCGGTGCCGAGGATGGCCCGTCCGAACCCGCGGGTGAGGGCCGCGAGTTCGCCCGCAAGCGGGTCGGGAAGGGCGACTTGAATCGCGGCCAGTTCTTGGACGAAGCAGCGGATGCGGTTGACGGCCCCGCGCGCCAGCTCGGGGACGAACTGGTACACCTCCGGGCGCGGGCGGAGGGTGGCCGAGGCGACGGTGCGGAGGCCGGCGGCGGACGGCCACGCCACCGCCAAGTGGCTGCTCTCGACGTCCTCCCGCAGGAGGGACAGGCGGGCGGCGTCGCACGTCCGTTTGGCCGGCACCGGGGTGTGGTCGTAGCCGTTGAGCAGCCACCCCCCCGCGGCCGCCGCGCGGGCGGCGGGGGACAGGTCGGGCGGCAAGTTGAAGTGGAACGGACCCATGACAACCGGGGGCGAGCGGTGCGGAGGGGCGATCCGTCGGATGGCCCATTGCGGCATTCTATGCGGTCGCGGGTTCGCCGGTAGCGGCAACCGCCGCGTCGGTCAGCGCGAACACGGCGATGCGGTACCGGTCGGCCAGGGCGAGGGTGTCCGGCTCGTCCAGCAGGATCGTCTTCCCCGCCTCGATGGCCAGGGCGGTGGCCCCGGCCGCCCGCATCGACTCGATGGTCAGCGGGCCGACGGTGGGCACGTCGAACCGCATGTCCTGGTTCGGTTTGGCCACCTTCACCACCACGAAGCCGGCGCGGCCGCACAACTCCCCGGCCCGCCGGATGCAGGCGTCTGTCCCTTCAATGGCCTCCACCGCCAGCACCGCGCGGTCGCGAATCATGACGCTCTGGCCGACGTCCAGTTCGCCCATCTTGCGGGCCAGCCGCCACCCGAATCGGGCGTCCCGCGCCTCCTTCTCGGTCGGCGGCCGCCGGGATAACACGCCGTCGCGCACGAGCAACTCCGGGCACAGGTCGAGGGCGGACACGCAGTCCAGGCCCTCCGTTCGGAATTCGTCCAGCAGGGCCAGCATCAGCGTGTCGTCCTGGTTGTCCGCCCGCCGGCGGAACCACCAGAGGCGGACGAACCGCCAATCGGGCAGCATCCGCAACCACATCCGCGGCCGCAGCAGGGTCGCCTTGTACAGCTTGCCGGCGACGGCGAAGCGGGTGACGCCGGCCTGCCGGAAGTGGCGGATCACCTGACCGAGGGCCAGCCGCCGCAGCCAGTGGAACCGCTCGCACAGGCCCGCCAGGGCCGGGTCGGCGATCCCCTTCAGGGCTACGCACACGACGGGCTGGCCGACGGCCTTGGCCTTCTCGGCGAACACCACCGGGAACCGCCCGCCGGCGGCCAGCAGGCCGACCGGGGCGCGGGCGGGCGCGGGGGTCATTCGTCGCCCCCGACATCCAGTTTCGCCTTCAGCCGGTCCACGTCCTTCCGCAGGCCGGGCACCTTGAAGGCGTAGGCCACCATCTTGAAGAAGTCGCGGCCGGGCATGGCGGGCATGCCGAACATCCGCGCCTTCGCCGGGATGTCCGAGATCACCCCACTCTGGGCGGCGAGGATCGCTTCCGCCCCGATCTCGCAGTGGTCGGCGACGCCCACCTGCCCGCCCATGATGACGTAGTCGCCGGTGGTGCAGGAGCCGGCGATGCCCACCTGGCCGGCGAGAATGTTGTGCCGGCCGAGGTGGCAGTTGTGCGACACCATGACGAGGTTGTCGATCTTCGTGCCGGCCCCGATGCGGGTGGTGCCCAGGGCGGCGCGGTCCACGGTACTATTCGCCCCGATCTCCACGTCATCCTCGATTACGACAGTGCCGATTTGTGGGACTTTCTCGTGCCGCCCGCCGACGAACCGGTAGCCGAACCCGTCCGCGCCGATCACCACCCCGGCGTGAAGCCGCACCCGGTCGCCGAGGGTGCAGTCGTCGTAGACCACGACGCGCGGGAACAGCGTCACGTCCGTGCCGAGGGTGCAGAAGCGGCCGACGACCGCGCCCGCGTGCAGCGTCAGGTTCGCGCCCGCCACCGTCCCCTCGCCGATCACCGCGTACGGCCCGACGCTGGCGTTCGACCCGACGTTCGCCGTCGGGTGGACGACCGCGGTGGGGTGAATCTCGCGGGCGGCCGAGCGGTCCCCGCGGATTCGCAGTAACATCGTCTGGAAGGCGGCGAACGGCTGGGCCACCCGGATCAGCGGGCGGGAATCGGCGGGGAAGTGCGGGGGCACCACGGCGGCGGCGGCCGGGCAGTTCGCCCACTTCTTCGCGTTCGCGTCCCCGTCCACGAGCGTCAGGTCGCCGGCCTCGGCCTCGTTCAACGGCAGCAGGCGACGGATCGACGTGGCCCCGTCGCCGGCCACTTCCCCGTTGACCCACGCGGCGAGCTGTTTCAGGGTAAGCGACACGACGCGGCACCTCCGATACTCTGGCGATGTGGGGAAGGTAACCCGACCCGGCGGCCGGGGCAAGTCCAGCCGCTACCGTAGAACAGCCGGCACCCAACGGAGGAATCCACTTGAAGGTCGCGCACTTCGACTGTGTCAGCGGGATCAGCGGGGACATGACGCTCGGCGCGGTGATCGACGCCGGGGTGCCGGCGGACGCCATCCGCGCCGCCCTCGCCTCCCTGGGCTTACCGCTGGAGCTGGAAATCGAGCGGGTGAAGCGGTGCGGGTTCGCCGCCACCAAAGCCACCGTCCACGCCACGGACGAGGAGGACTACCGCTTCCTGCCCGACGTGGAAGCGATCATCGCCCGCAGTTCGCTGACGCCGAAACAGCGGGAGTTGGCCTCCGCGATTTTCCTCAAGTTGGCCAAGGCCGAGGCCTCGGCGCACGGGATGCCGCTGGAGCGGGTCCACTTCCACGAGGTCGGGGCACTGGACAGCATCGCCGACATCCTCGGCGCGGCCGTCGGGCTGGACCTGCTCGGCGTCGAGACGTTCACCAGCTCGCCCGTCCCTACCGGCACCGGCACCGTCAAGGGCGCGCACGGCGTCATGCCCGTGCCGACACCGGGCACCCTGGAGTTGCTCAAGGGCGTGCCACTCGCGCCGTCGGACGTGAAGTTCGAACTGACCACGCCGACCGGGGCCGCCATCCTCACCACCGTGGCGACCGAATACACCGCCACCCCTGCCATGACCGTGGACCGCATCGGCAACGGTGCGGGCACCAAGGACTTCCTCGACCGGCCGAACATCCTCCGCCTGTGGGTCGGTACCGCAACCGGCAGCGTGGCGAACCTCGGCCGCAAGGTCGGGGGTGATCTCGACACCGTCACCGTCCTCGAAACGAACCTCGACGACTGCACCGGCGAAGTGATCGGCTACGCCATCGAGCGGTTGCTCGCGGCCGGGGCGCTGGACGTATTCGCCGTGCCGATCCAGATGAAGAAGAACCGCCCGGCAGTGCTGCTGACGGTCATCGCCGAGGCCGCGAAGGTGCCGGAGTTGGAAGCGATCCTGTTCCGCGAGACGGGCACCTTCGGCATCCGCCGCACGACGGCCACGCGGTCGAAGTTGCACCGCGAGGCGATCACGGTGCCGACGCCGTGGGGCGAAGTGAAGGCCAAACGCGGCTGGCGGGACGGCTTCGAGATCGTCACCCCGGAGCACGACGACTGCGCCCGCGTGGCGCGCGAACAGGGGGTGCCACTGCGGGTGGTGTTCGAAGCGGTGAGAAGGAATAAAGACGATTGAACCACGAAGGGCACAAAGAGCACGAAGGAAAAGATGCAGAAAAGAGTGAGTTTTTCCTTGTTTTTCATTCTTCCATCGTGTGCTTTGTGTTCTTCGTGGTTTAAACTCTTCCTCTATTTCGGGGCCTGTCATGAAACACGATCCGATCCCGCTGGAAGACGAGCGGATCGGCCGGGAAGTGATCGGCGCGGCGATCGAAGTTCACCGCCTGTTGGGTCCGGGTTTCCTGGAAAAGATCTACGAGCGGGCGATGGTGTACGAACTCGGGTTACGTGGGCTGACTGTCCAACCGCAGCAAGAAATCCTCGTACCTTATAAGGATATTCTCATTCCCGGTCAGCAACTGGACCTGCTCGTTGGCGGGCGTGTCGTCCTCGAACTGAAAGCCGTAGACGAAATCATGCCGATCCACGAGGCGCAACTGCTTTCGTATCTGAAGGCGACCGGACTCCGACTCGGGTTCATCCTCAACTTCAAGACCCGGTGGATGAAGGACGGCATTCAGCGGATGGTGTGGTGAGAGAACGTGGAAGGGCTTTGAACCACAAAGAGCACAAAGCACACGAAGGAAGAGAAGCAGGGAACACGAGCCAGTTCGTTGCGAACGATCGCTTCTCTTCTTCGACTTTGTGTTCTTTGTGTCCTTTGTGGTTTCATCTCTTCCTCTTCGCCTTCACCGCCACCCTTGAACTTTTCGCCGGTTTTCGTGTCTTTCCCTCCGTCTCCGACACCCGAGAGCCTTGAGGCCGCGATGATCCCGTCGTCCGTTGTCCGCCAGCAGTTCCTCGACTTCTTCACCCAGAAGTGCGGGCACGTCTTCGTGCCGTCGTCGCCGGTGGTGCCGCACGACGACCCGACGCTGCTGTTCGCCAACGCCGGCATGAACCAGTTCAAGCCGTACTTCCTGGGCACTGAAAAGCCGCCGGTCAAGCGGGTAGTGAACACGCAGAAATGCATCCGCGCCGGCGGCAAGCACAACGACCTCGACGACGTGGGCAAGGACACCTACCACCACACGTTCTTCGAGATGCTCGGCAACTGGAGCTTCGGCGATTACTTCAAGAAGGACGCCATCACCTGGGCGTGGGAACTGCTCACCGAGGTGTGGAAACTGGATGTCACGCGATTGCACGTC